>JADJUS010000015.1 GCA_016716905.1 Acidobacteriota bacterium
CATCCCGCACGGCTGCAGTACGTCGTTGACCCGCACACGATTCATCAGCCGGCCGGCGGTTTGTTGCGGGCGTTCCATCACCGATGGGCCACCTGTCGCGCATACCGATGGCGTCGACCGGCCAGTCGAAGGATACGTGTGGCCGCCACGGTGAAGCCCCACAACGCCAGACGGAGCGGGAAAACACTTTACGGGTTCGCCCTGAGCCCTCCGCATAGGCGCGCGCCGCGTCGGCCGTCAGGTCCAGCGCCTGCGAAAGAGACGCCGAGGCGGTCAGAAAACTCGGTAAGCCCGCGGAGGCATCTTCCGCATAGTCCAGCACGTCGTCGATGACCTGACACTGCATCAGAATCCGGAAGAGTGTGTCCACGTCGGCGTCGGTGGCCTCGCCGCGGTCCTGTTCACGGCCGTCAGGGTTCAACGCCATCGCGGCAGCCGTGGCCAGTGCCAGTCGCGCCACTCCTCCCGCATGAACGAACGGCGTCGAAACACCGTCGGTCGCCACCGACGGCCGGCCGCGCTGTTTCGAGGGCTCGAAGGCGATGCAGGTATTGCTGAACGCACACATCCAGCCCGCGCGTGCCAGCCATCGCCGGGTGGCCCGCATTCGGAAATGGCGGGGCCTTCCGGTCCCACACCGCATTGGCACATCCTTCAAAATCCGTGAACATCGCAAGCTCGGTGATTCTCCGCGAGCAGGGGCCGCGAATGGCGAAGGACATGGAGCGTGTCGAACGCCACAATGCCCAGCATGCGCAGCGGCGTCCGTGGCGAAGCGCGCAGAACAGCGGCAGGCTCCGAAGGAGGCATGCCACGGATACCACGGTGGCTCGCACTGGTCCGGCGTCAGACATGACAGAGCACCACTTCGCGAGGACACATCCAGCGGATCGGCAGCAGGTCACTGACACCGCGACTGACCACAAGCCTGCTCGAACCACGCTGATGGCTCAGGTAGCAATAGGGGTAAAGAGCGCCCCGGGAAAGAGGCGATCGCGATAGACGCCGCCCACTACCCGGAATCCATGCAGGTGCTCCAGCCAGACGAGGTCGTAACCTTCGTGCCGGGAATGTTTCCAGATCCGCGGGTTGTGTGCGCAGAGGGCAGCACGTCCGCTTCGGCAGGTGGCGCGCCTTCGGGTCCGGCAATCGCGATCACGCCTGCCATGCGCCACCCGTGCATTGGTGTCGTGATCCACTGCCCCGCCACGCACCACCGCATCGCAGACGCGGTCCATGCCGACGCGGCGGTCGCGGCCGCCGATCGCAAAGCATCGGCGCCACCTCGCCCAGCCTGCGCACAAGAGTCGGCGAGAGACCCGAGCTCGGTCGAACGATCCACCGTGTCGCCACCCAGCAACACCAGATCCGGCCCGGAGCGCTGCGCCGCCTCCACGACCTGCCCGCACAGCCGATCCGTGCGCCCATTCCTGAGATGAATGTCGCTGACATACAGCAGCCGGCATGCGTCGTGACGCGTGGACAAGCGCTCCTCGCGGACGTGCAGCGGCTGTTGCAACCCGATTTCAAGCAGCCCGCCAAGAACGCCTGTCGTGTTCATGCTGTAAGAGACGCCTGTGGCGGCTCGAATGCCGTCAGCAGGCCGTGAGCATTACGTGAGATGGGGGTGAGATGGTCGGGGTCCTGGGTCCTGGGTCCTGGAGTCCGGCGGTCACTCGCGACGTCTGAGGCCGCAGGCGAGGCCGAGGCCAAAGGTGGCGGCTTCGCCGAAGGCGAGGATGGCCCGCGACACGGGGCCGAAGTCCGGCTCGCCGATCAGCCTCCCCCAATGGTGCCAGCGTGGCGCGAGACCCTTCCACCGCGTCGGCAATCGCATGGATGGTGCCGCCCACGAGAGGAGATCCCGCAAGCGTCAACGCGAGGCCAGCCAGTCCACAGAGGACGCCGGTCAGGAGGGCCGAGCGCAGGCGGCGGACGGTCGCGAGCGCGACTCTTCATCCCCGCGGCTCCCCAATCACGACGCCCTCAAGCCCACCACCAACTTCGACGTCCACGCCGACCAGAGCGGCAAGCCCCAGCGCGCTATCCACTGGACCGCGACTCCGGCGATTCCGCCTCCCCAGTGCAGCGCCAGCCGTGCACGCCCAGACACGCTGCGCCCGCGCATGGGGTTCGGCCAGTGCCAGACCCGCTCCGACGCCGCCGCCACCCAACGCTCCGCACACGCCGCCGATCACCGCGAGGACGGGTGCAATCGCGATCGTGGCTGCGCTGCCGGGGGCGGCCGCGAGGATCAGGCCACCAAGACCACCGGCCGCGAGGCCGGCCAGCCCGCCACCCGTCGCTCCGCCAATCCAGTGCGGGTGCGCCACCTGAGCGTCGAGCGTGGCCGTGGCGCCCAGCGCGGCCTCGGCGACGCCCAGTGCGGCCTCGTTCGGGGGCGCAGCGTCCTCCTCTTCAATCACGTCCAGGACAAACTGGTAGCCGTGGCGTGAAACGGTGCGGATGAAGCGGGGCTCGCTTGGGTCGTCGCCCAACGTGCGGCGGATGGTGCGGACGGCCTGGCTGAGCGCGCTGTCCGAGACGTTGGCATCCGTCCAGACGCGTTCAAAGATCTCGCGGCGATGCACTGCCTCGTGACGCCGTTCGATCAGTAGCACCAGAAGATCAAAGTACCGGGGGATCAGCGGCACTTCACGTCCATCGCGAACGATCAGACGCCGCTGAGGCGAGAGCGTGAACTCGCTGAAGCGGTATCGAATCACGAGGGTGCGTTGTCTCCGCGCGCGCTCATGCGCTGCAGTGCCCGCTCGTTCGTCTTGTAGGACTGGTGCAGCAACGACGCCAGCACGGCGAGTGCGACCGCCATCATCAGCGGGAGCTGGAACATCTTGTCGGGCGGCAACACCATCCCCATCGCCATCGCGCCGACAGAAATGACACCGGCCATGATGGCAAACGGCAGTGATTTGTAGTACCACGCGTACGGAAAGAAATGCGCCCCCGTGATGATCGCGTAGGTCATCACGAAGTAGTCGGGGTCTTTCAGCATGACAAACACGAGGAACGGAAAGTAGAACAGCTGCGCAAAGTTGAGCCAGAGCCCCAGCGGCTCAAGCGGGTTATTGGCCACCTTCCAGTTCGTCTTGTAGACCTTGGACAGCGCAAACGCCAATGGAATGGTGATGCTGCCGACAATGAACGTGAAGACGCTCTTGTTGTACGCCGTAGACGACCAGCTCCAGATATAGGCGATGCACAGCCAGACAACGGTTGCAGAAGTGATGAAGTCAATCCCGTTCTTCGCCTGAACCGAAAGGTTCAGGCGAAGTCTGTCAAATTCTGCCTTCTGCATCGCCTGGCTCCCTTGTTCAGGCCACGTCGTACCGATCAAGGTTCATCACCTTGGTCCAGGCCGCCACGAAGTCACGCACAAACGTATCCTTCGCGTCGTCACACGCATACACCTCGGCAAGCGCTCTCAGCACCGAGTTGGAACCAAAGACCAGGTCGGCACGCGTACCGGTCCACGTCACCTTGCCGGTCGCGCGATCGCGGCCCTGGTAGACGCCGGCCAGATCCGCCGCAGGCTCCCAGATCGTTTTCATGTCGAGCAGGTTGACGAAGAAGTCGTTGGTCAGCGCACCAGGCCGCGCCGTGAACACCCCGTGTCTGGACTGCCCCACGTTCACATCCAGCACGCGCAGACCGCCGACAAGCGCGGTCATCTCGGGCGCGGTCAGTGTGAGCAACTGGGCCTTGTCCACCAACTGCTCCTCGGCCGACATGCCATGGGCCTTCCGGATGTAGTTTCGGAAGCCGTCAGACGCCGGTTCGAGTGGCGCAAAGGCTTCCACGTCGGTTTGGTCCTGCGATGCGTCCATGCGCCCCGGCGTAAAGGGCACCGTCACCTGGTGTCCAGCATCGCTGGCTGCCTTCTCCACGGCGGCGCTGCCACCGAGTACGATCAGATCCGCGAGCGAGACTTTCTTGCCACCAGACTGCGCAGCATTAAATTCCTGCTGGATCCGTTCGAGGACATCCAGCACCTTCCCCAACTGCGCCGGCTGATTCACTTCCCAAGATTTCTGCGGCGCCAGACGGATGCGCGCGCCATTCGCGCCCCCGCGCTTGTCGCTGCCGCGGAAGGTCGAGGCCGACGCCCACGCGGTCGAGACCAGCTGCGAAACCGTCAGCCCCGACGCGAGAACCTTCGCCTTCAACGCCGCGATGTCCTGCGCGCCGACGAGCGGATGGTCCACCGCCGGAATCGGGTCCTGCCACAGCAGGCTCTCTTTGGGCACCAGCGTGCCGAGATACCGCGTGGTGGGCCCCATGTCGCGATGCGTCAGCTTGAACCATGCACGCGCAAAGGCGTCTGCGAACTCCTGCGGGTGCTCGAAGAAGCGGCGCGAAATCTTCTCGTAGGCCGGATCCATTCTGAGCGCCATGTCTGCGGTGGTCATCATGGGAGCGTGCCGGATCGCGGGGTCGTGCGCATCAGGCACGGTGTTCGCGGCGACCGCGCCCTTCGGCGTCCACTGCTGGGCGCCCGCTGGGCTCTTCGTCAGTTGCCACTCGTACTTGAACAGCGTCTCGAAGTAGCTGTTGTCCCAGGTGATGGGCGTCGGCGTCCAGGCGCCTTCAATGCCGCTGGTGGTTGTGTGCACGCCACTCCCACTGCCCAACTTGTTCTTCCAGCCCAGGCCCTGCTCCTCGATGGGCGCCCCTTCGGGTTCCGGTCCCACCAGGGCCGGGTCGCCCGCGCCATGGGCCTTGCCGAATGTGTGCCCACCGGCGACAAGGGCCACCGTCTCTTCGTCGTTCATCGCCATGCGCTTGAACGTCTCGCGGATATCCCGGGCCGAGGCAATCGGATCCGGATTGCCATTGGGTCCTTCGGGATTCACGTAAATCAATCCCATCTGCACGGCGGCCAGCGGGTTCGACAGATCGCGATCGCCACTGTAGCGTTCGTCCGCCAGCCACTTACCTTCGGGGCCCCAGAAGATGTCTTCTTCGGGCTCCCACACATCGGCACGACCGCCGGCGAAGCCGAACGGCTTGAAGCCCATCGAATCCAGCGCGACATTGCCGGCCAACACCATCAGGTCCGCCCAGGAGATCTTCCTGCCGTACTTCTGCTTGAGGGGCCACAGCAGGCGGCGCGCCTTGTCGAGGTTGCCGTTGTCGGGCCAGCTGTTGAGGGGCGCAAAGCGCTGCGTGCCTGAACCGGCGCCACCGCGGCCATCGCCCACACGATACGTCCCCGCGCTGTGCCACGCCATCCGAATGAAAAACGGTCCGTAGTGGCCGTAGTCGGCGGGCCACCAGTCCTGCGAGTCTGTCATCAGAGCATGCAGATCCTTGACCAGCGCATCCAGATCCAGGCTCTGGAACTCAGCGGCGTAGTCAAACGCCTCTCCCATCGGGTTGGACAGCGAGGAATGCTGATGCAGGATGTGCAGATTGAGTTGATTCGGCCACCAGGTGGCATTTGCCGAGGCTCCGGCCGTGTGTCGGCGCGCATCGCCCGTTACGGGGCATTTTGAGTCGTTTGACATCCTTGAATTCTATCGCAGGCCGACCGGCGCCGTCGTGATGCGAACAATGCTGACCGCAAGATCACGTGAGTCGGCTGACTGCCCCAGAGCGCTCGGCTTCCACGTCTGGTCGTACTCGAGCCTGATTGAAGCGAGCAGACCACCCGACCGCGGAACCGTCACGGTGAAGGGCTGATGCGCGGCCGCATTCAACACCTCGATCTCACCGGTCGGCTTGCCATCCACCGACACTCGGATACGCGTGCGGCGTTCCGGGCTCGCAATGGCGTTGAGCCACAGCGTGACGTCGGTGTCCCGATCCGTGGGCACCGGCAGATGAAGGTCTGACGAAGCGGCAGTCGACCAGACCTCGGCCGGCCCTGGCGCCGGCGGCGCCGCCCACCCCGCACCCAGCCACCGCGCAAAGTCCGCATCGGTGGTATCGATCGACTCGCGAGCGAACCGGGCCACGACCTCCGCATTGTGTGCGAGCAGTCGCGACATCGTGAATCGGCGGCCCGCCGGGTCCTGGCCCGGCATCGTCACGTCTTCGTAGAGCAAGCCGCTGCCCGGTCCCATCAGCCACGGCTGCTTCCACCAGGTGCGGCCGAAGAAGAAACCGTTCATGCCGCGATCGCGAACGTAGTCGAGCATCCGGCCCTGTTCGATGGCCGGTAACACCTCGGAGTTGGCCAGCCCGTCGAGATTGACGGTCGTGAAGGGGGCAAACCAGCCCCACATGCCCGCATCGGAGTTGCCCACCACCGCGTCAGGAGGAAGGCTCGCCGCCACTACACGGATGCGGGCAGGTTCGGCAGCCTGGTCTGGCCACGGTCCGCGAGCCAGCACGTCACGTGCCTGGAACGAAAGGCCGAGGCCGATGAACACTGCCGCCGCGAAGGCCATGGACCGGCGAGGCAGCAGCGTCACGACCAGCGCCACCAACAGCATTGCCAGCGCGATGATTGGCGCCAGGTACCATTCGCGAATCACCAGCCGCCACGCGCCTCCCAGCAGCACCGCCGCCCCGTAGGCCAGGAGGGTCGCGACAAACGCTGCGCGCACCAGCGTCACGCCGTGCCGCCAGTACGCGATTGCGCCAAGGACACCCGCGATCGCCAGTCCCAACTGATTGACCAGCCCGAGCCGGTCGCCCAGCGTCCCGAGACTCGCCGCGAGTACGGCCGCGGGCCGTGTCGCCAGCACATCCAGAGACCCGTGAAACGCGTGGTAGCGCTGCTCCATCACGACAAACGCCCGGCCCGAGTCCTGCATCACACTGCCGAACACGACGACGTTGTAGATGAACCAGGGGGCCATGATGAGTGCGGCCACCACACCGGCTCGTACCAGGAGTCGAAGCGTGGCCAGAGGCTCACCACGATGCCGGATCAGAATGGCCACCCAGACGAGCACGGCCAAAAACGCGGCGTCTGTTCGGCTCAGGCATACGGCGGCGGTGATGACACCGAGGCGGATCGCATCAGGTGACGAGCCGACACCCCGTACAAATCCCTGCCACAACAAAAGACTTGTGGTGAACATCAGCAGGCCTGTTTCGAGGCCGTTCACCGCGTGCGTCAACACGATGGGATTGAGCGCCATCAGGACGCTGAAGGCCACCGCCACGCGGGCATCCCACAGGTGCTCCACGCAGCGCGCCAGCACGGCAATCGCCAACGCCGTCAGGATCGCGCCGGCGATGAGGACGTACACGAACGTGTGCCCCGACACGGCCAGCACGGGTGTGATGACCATGGCCCAAAGCGGATGAAAACCGTTCGTCCGCGTGAGGCCGTCGAACGAAAACCACCATCCATCGCGAATATGTTCTGCAACACCAAAGTAATAAAACGCATCGTCTGGCACGAAGCCGAGAAGACGGTCAGGATTTGTTGCGGCGAGGTACCCCACCCACAGGGATGAGGCAAAAGCGAAGGCGAGGGGCCATAACCACAGGAAGGCTCGCGTCACGCCAGCGGAGCCTATCATGGCGCTCCGCCTGCGTCGGGGCGCTTATAATCTCCCCCATGACCCGCGTCCTGCTTCCGCTCTTTCTGGCCGTCTCGACGATCGCGGCCGTTGTTGCCCAACAGGGAGCCCTGACCGGGCAGGCCGCTGGCCAGGGCGGCGACCAGTTTCTCGACGGCATCGGTGAGACCAGCCTGGTGGCCCGGTACGTGTTCAACGGCAACACCGAAGACTCATCGAGGAACCAACTGCATGCGACCATGCGTGGTACCGGTGCGGTGTTCGTTGATGATGGTGGGCGACGCGTCCTGCTCCTGACCGGCGCCGGCAGCCACGTGCAACTGCCGTCGGAGGCACTGGAAGGCGAGGATGCCATCGCGGTGGTGGGCTGGCTCTACCTGCCCACTCGTGCGACAGGGCCTGTTTTTGATTTTGGCCAGAACATCGACACGCGGCTGTTCGCGGTGGTTGATGCCCAGGGATTCCGCGCCTCAGCGGTGGTGGGCGGCAAGACACAGGGTGAGGCTCCGCCGAAGCCGGTGGTGGAGAACCAGTGGATTCACTTCGCGGTGGTCCTTGACCCGGCCACCAAAGTGTTGACGACGTACCTGGATGGCGTACGTGCGGGCCAGGCCACGGGAGTTGCGGTCACCCCGGAGCAGTTGGTTCCACAGGCGCTGTCGACCAACCGCCTGTTCCTTGGGCGAACGCAGGACGACAATGCGGCCACGCTCCATGGACGGCTCCGCGACGTGCGTCTCTATCGCATCGCGCTGGGTGATGAACCCATTGCCACGATCCGGCGCAACGCGCTGGCGGCGACGCAGACCGCGCAAGGTGGCGGTGGCCGCGGCCGCGGCGCGGCGCCGCAGATCTCCACCGCCAACATCCCGAAGGAATCTCCATTTGCCGGGAGGCTGACTGTGGTTCCGGACATCACTGTGGAAACGGTCGTCGGTACGTTGCCGCGACTGCCGGCGTCCATCCCCGCCACGTATGCGGGCGGTGTTGCCGGTGAGGCGCGTGTGATCTGGCCCTCACCCACCGACAATGCCGCAGTGCTGAAGGTGGGCACGTACACCGTGAGCGGCCTGGTGCCGGGCACTCGCTTTGAGCCGAAGGCCACGGTCATCATCAAAGTACCAGTCGGCACCACCACGCCGCCAGACCGGCTGGTGGAGGCGTTCCCGCTCAACCAGGTGGTGCTCGATCGCGACACACAGGGGCGCGACACGCCGTTCATCAAGAATCGCGACAAGTTCCTGCGCACGCTGGCGGCGACCAACCCTGACGCGTTTCTTTACAACTTCAGAGAAGCGTTTGGGCAGCCGCAACCGGCGGGCACGCGGCAGCTTGAAGGTTGGGACAACCAGACCACGCGGTTGCGCGGGCATGCAAGCGGTCACTACCTGACAGCCATCGCACAGGCCTATGCCAGCACCGGGTATGACCCGGCGCTGCAGGCAAAGTTCCTGACGAAGATGAACTATCTGGTGGACACGCTCTACGACTTGTCGCACAAGTCGGGCCGGCCGGCACAGGCGGGCGGGCCGTCAGTGGCCGATCCGACAGCGGTTCCGGTTGGCCCCGGCCGAGCGAGCTACGATTCAAACCTCAGGGCCGGCGCCGTTCGCACCGACTACTGGAACTGGGGCACGGGCTTCATCAGCGCGTATCCGCCCGACCAGTTCATCATGCTCGAGCGCGGCGCCACCTACGGCACACAGGACAGCCAGATCTGGGCGCCCTACTACACGCTGCACAAGATCCTCGCGGGCCTGCTCGACACCTACGAAGTGGCCGGCAACAAGAAGGCGCTTGAAATTGCACGTGGCATGGGCGGCTGGGTGCAGACGCGACTGAGTGCGCTGCCGACCGAGACGCGCATCAGCATGTGGAACCGGTACATTGCCGGCGAATACGGCGGCATGAACGAAGCGATGGCCCGCCTGTTCCGACTCACCGGCGAACGGCGCTTCCTGGACACGGCGAAGTTGTTCGACAACATCAACTTCTTCTATGGCAACGCGAACCGCGATCACGGTCTGGCCAAGGGCGTGGATACCATCCGCGGCAGACACGCCAACCAGCACATTCCACAGATCACGGGCGCACTCGAGACGTTCCGCAACACGAAGGAACTGCCGTATTACATGATCGCGTCCAACTTCTGGGAGATCGTCAACAGCGGTTACACCTACAGCATTGGTGGCGTGGCCGGCGCGCGCAATCCGAACAACGCCGAGTGTTTCCCCGTGCAGCCAAACACCCTCTGGGAGAATGGTTTCGCGTCAGGCGGTCAGAACGAGACCTGCGCCTCCTACAACCTGCTGAAACTCGATCGGCAGCTCTTCATGTACGACCAGACCGCGAAGTACATGGACCACTACGAGCGCGCGCTCTACAACCACATCCTGGCCTCGGTGGCTGAGCAGGACGCCGGCAACACGTATCACGTGCCGCTCAACCCGGGCGCGCAGAAGCGGTTCGGCAACGCGGACATGACCGGCTTCACGTGCTGCAACGGGACGGCGCTCGAAAGCCACACCAAACTGCAGGACACGATCTACTTCAGGAGCGCCAACAACTCGGCGCTCTACGTGAACCTCTTCATCCCGTCCACACTGACCTGGACCGAGCGTAAGGTGACCGTGCAGCAAGTCACCGACTTCCCCAACGCCGACACCACGAAACTGGTCATCAAGGGGTCGGGGCGGTTTGACGTCAAAGTGCGGGTGCCCGCATGGGCCACGCGCGGTGTTTTCGTGACGATCAACGGCCGCGACGAGGCGGTGAAGGCCGCCGCAGGCGGCTACCTGACGCTCGCGCGCACGTGGCGCGACGGCGACACGATCGAGGTACGGATGCCCTTCGGGTTCCACCTGGACCACGTGCCCGATCAGCCCAACGTGGCCAGCTTGCTCTACGGCCCGGTCCTGCTGGCTGCTGAAGAGCCCGCTGCGCGCACCGACTGGCGCCCGGTGGTGCTCGACGCCACCGACATCAGCCGGTCAATTACGGGCGACCCCGCCACGCTCCGCTTCTCGATTGCCGGCGTGGCGTTCAAACCGTTCTACGAAACCTACAGCCGGCACTCGGTCTACTTGCACGTCACGTTCAAGTAACGCCCTCGGCCTTGAGGAACAGGCCGAGCTACGTACGGACTGGTCTCGGGCCATTACGTAGCTCGGCCTGTTCCTCAAGGCCGAGGATTGTCGCCGGGTCTAAAGACCCGGCCTCCGAGGACCGACCTTCACCACATCCAGCCGCAGCATCTGGCCGTCCAGTGGCTTGTCGGTGACACCCGCGATGATCTGCATGCGATCGGCGCGATCGGGTTCGGCATTGTCCATCTGCCGGTTGTTGCCATCCACAACGCGCACCGTGACAGTGGCGCCGGCCGCCATCGGAATGGTGGCCTCGAAGTCTTCCTTGTAGATCGTGTGGCTCACCTTCGGGTAGTGATTCAGCCAGTACGTCTGCTTCGGCTCTGACACGTCGATGTGCCAGGCGGACCAGTCTTTCTGACGGATCGCGCCTCCGACTTGATAGTACGGATGCGCGGCGTCCGGTGTCTCGCCTCCCAGAATCGTTGTCGGTTCAAACAGGCCGCGGATCCGCAGGCGCACGTCGTAGACGCTGCCCGCCTTGCTGCCGATCGTGACTGGTTTCTCGATGAGTTGTGCGTGAATGCACGTGTCGGGCTGCGGCAGGTGCTCACCAGTGCACACGTCGTGCATGAACAACTGATGCAGGCCTTTCGCCACGCCGTCAGGATCACCCGACGAGGACACCTGTCCGGACACAGAAGCCAGCCCGACGGCGGCGATGAATACCGGGAAGATCAGTACGGCAAGGCGCGAAAGACCCGAAGTGGAGTGAGACATCCGCAGAAGACTGGGCGATCCGCCGACCGGAGTCAAGGGAGTCGGCGGAGCGAAGGGCGCACGGCGCGCGGGGCGACCTTGGGCAGCGCAAAGGCCACCACGTAGTCGCCGAGGGTGGAACCCAGCCCCGCATGTCCGCCGGCGGCAATGACCACGAGCTGGCGGCCGCCGTGGCGCACGCGATAGGTCATGGGCGTGGCTTGCGCCGACGCCGGAAGGTCACGCTCCCACAACAACTGGCCCGTAGTGAGGTCGAAGGCGCGAAAACGGGAATCAAGCGCGCCGGCGATGAACACCACGCCGCCCGTGACGAGCGGCCCCCCGAGATTCGGGGATCCCCAGGCCTTCGGTGTGGGAAACCCGGTGATGTCGCGGAGTCCGCCGAGTGGCGTCTCCCACCGCACCGCGCCAGTCTGAAGATCGACTGCGTGCAGCATGCCCCACGGCGGCGCAATGCACGGAATCCCGAGTGGAGACACGAGAGGCTCGCGTTTGACCACGTACGGAGCCGGCGCCTGCCGCGCCACCGACATCTTCGCGTTGGGGTCCACCACCGACGCGCCCGCATCGGCCACCGGGATCAGGGTGGTCACCATCGGCACATTGTTGGTGTTGGCGAAGAGCACGCCGCTTGCCTGGTCAAACGCCACGCCGCCCCATTCCATGCCGCCAAGGAATCCTGGCACCACCACGCTGCCGCGCAGGCTCGGTGGTGTGTAAACACCCTCGGACCGCAGGCCTGCCAGCGTCGAGCGGCACGCCGCCCGATCGATGGGCGTCAGGCCCCACGCGTCGAGCGGGCCGAATGACTGCGGCGCGAGCGAACGCGGCAGCACCGGGAATGGCTGCGTGGGCGATGCCATCTCTCCAGGCACGTCACTGGCCGGCACCGCCCGTTCAACTACCGGGAACAGGGGTTCTCCCGTTTCGCGATGCAGGACGAAGATGTGCCCCGTCTTGGTCGCCTGTGCCACGGCCGGCACCGCCACGCCGTTGCGCGTCACGGTAATGAGTGCGGGGGGTGTGGGCAGGTCGTAGTCCCAGAGGTCGTGGTGCACCACCTGGAAGTGCCAGACTTTTTCGCCCGTTGAGCCCCGCAGGGCGACGAGCGAGTTCGCGTACAAATTGTTGCCGGGCCGAAACCCGCCCCAGTGATCGGGACTGGCGCTGCCGGTGGGCACAAACACCAGATCGCGGGCCTCATCAGCCACGAGCGTCGCCCACGCGTTCGCAGCACCCGTGGCGACAACGGCCTCGCCGATTCTTTCCCCTGGCAGCGTGGAGAGCGGCTCCCACTTCCACAGCAGCTTTCCCGTACGCGCATCAAAGCCGCGGACCAGTCCGCTCGGCGAGTCCGCGAACTGGCTGTCGAAGATGGACGAGCCGACCACGACTACGTCACCCACCACGGTCGGCGGCGCCGTCTGTTTATAGATGTGGCGCTTGCCTTCGATCAACGCCACACCTCCACCCAGATCAATTTCACCGGCCGCGCCAAAGTCCATGCAGCGCAGTCCGGTCCGGGCATCGAGCGCGAATAAGCGTGCGTCGAAGGCGGCGAAGAAGATGCGGCGACTGCACGGCTCAGTCGATGGTCGCACTCGGTCGAGCCAGGTCGAGACGCCGCGCGAAGTGGTCATGCTCTGCCGGGCATTGTCCCGATCGATGTGTGCGTCGAAGACCCACAGGCGGGTGCCGGTTTCGGCGTCGATAGCATGGACGCGGCTGAACGGAGATGAGATGAAGAGGATGCCGTCCACCATGACGGGCGTTGCTTCGAATGCGCTTCCCGCCGTGTCACCATGGCCGTCGTCTACATCGCCGGTGCGGTACGTCCACGCGACTTCGAGTCCGCGGACGCGTGCGGGAGTGATGTCGCCCAGAGGCGAAGCGTGCGTGGCGCCCACACCATCCGCGGTGGGCCAGTCGGCGACCGCCCCGTCAAGCGGAGTGGACGACCAAGCGCGGGCCGACGGCGGCGGTGTGAAGGTGCCGGCCCAGGCCACCGAGATGAACAGCGCGAACGCGAGGATATGGCCCCCTCCGCGTTCGGTCAGCCGGATGGGCATGCCGAACTTTAGGCGGGCGCGACCGACGGGGCTGTTCAAAACAGCACGGCTTTACTGGGCATCAAGTCTTGCGCAGGCTGACGATCGGGTCGATGCGGGACGCGCGACGGGCGGGGATCCATGCCGCCACGAAGCCTACCACGCTGAGGAGTGCCGCGACGCCAAGGTACACGGACGGATCGGCCGGCGTGACCTGAAACAGCAGCGCGGCAAACCCGCGCGATAGCCACCAGGCGATGGGCAGTCCGAGGGCGAGTCCAATCAGCAGGTGTCGCCACGCCAGCGCCATGACACCGCGCTGGATTCGCGACGGCGTTGCGCCAAGGGCCATCCGCACACCAATCTCTCGCGTTTGCTGTGCGACGAACGACGCCATCACTGCATAGACGCCTGCGGCACCGATGAGTACGCCGACGATGCCAAAGAGGGCCATCAGTCCGCCGTTGAATCGCCGCACTGCGGTGATTCGCTGCACGGCCGCGTCAGCCACGAACACGAACGGTTCCAGAGCCGTCGGGGCCAGAGACTTGAGCGCCTCGTTCACCAGGGGCACCATCGCATCGGCAGGCCCGGTCGTCCTGACGAACAAACTGGCGAATACGCGCTTCGCGTTCGGGGCGCTCGCGAAGTACGCCGAGTGTTGATAGGGGTCTTCCGCGCCTCGCGCGAAAACGTGGGCGACCGTGCCGGTCACGGTAAACACCCCTTTCGGCTCGGTCGCGCGCACCTGCCGTCCTACGGGATTCTCGTCACCAAACAGCTGACGAGCGATGTGCTCGTCGAGCACGATTGGCAGCACGTCTCGCTCGGTGCCGGCCGCCCAGGTGGCGCCCCGACGGAACGCCACGCCGGCCACCTCAAAGTAGTTGGGTGTCACGCGATATTGCAGCGTCTCGAGCGGCGAGTCGGCGCCGACCGCAGGCAAACCATCAGCGCGTTCCAGTTTTGTGGTGTGCCATGCGCCGCTGTACGCGCGGCCGATGAGCGGTAAAGATGCCGCTGTGGACCGGGCCACCCCCACCACACCCGGCAAACTGCTCAGGCGCTGCTCAACTTCGTCCACGGTCCCCCGGAACTCCAGGCGTGGGCTCACGGCCAGCAGATTCGTGCGCTCAAGCCCCAGGTCTGTGCCGACGACCCGAATGAGGCTGACCACAAAGAGCCACGACACCACCATGAGAACCGCAACGGTGGCGACCTCTGCCGTCAGGAACACACTGCGCCAGCGGCGACGACCTGTCGAGGTTGCGCCCTCCGCATCCTTGAGCAGGCTCGACACCGGTGCGCGGGACGTCTGCCACGCCGGCACAAGCGACACCAGCACGCCGGTCACAATGGCGGTAGCGATCGCCGCCGCAAACACTCGCCCATCGAGAGCAATCGTTGATGCTCTGAACATACTGGGCAGCGTGGCTTCGATGGCGACTTTCGCCAGTCGTACGCCGGCCAGCGACAACAACAGCGCCGCCATGGTCGCGCCGCCTGACAGGAGCAGGCCCTCGGTCAGTACAGACGCAGCAATCTGGAGGCGCGAGGCCCCCAGCGACGCGCGGATCGCCAGTTCCTGTGAACGCCCTGCCGATCGCGTGAGCATCAGGTTGGCCGCATTCACGCACGCGATCAGCACGACCATGGCGGCCGCACCAAGCGCCATCAGCATCCAGCGACTGAATGGCGCGATGTACTGATCGAGCAGCGGCTTCACTTCCCGGGCGCCAGTCCGTCGTCCCGATCAGGCGCTGTACGTCGTCGGCAACCTGGGCAGGCGTCACACCCGGGCGCAGGCGCGCGAGAATTCCGCCAACTCTTCCGTCACCGGCCCTGGCCACCACGTGGGGAACCCAGATTGCACCAGTCGTCAAATCGAGTCCATCACGATCACTCGCGGCGGACAGGACACCAATGATGCGATAGGTGTGTCTGCCCACCGACGCCGTCTCGCCAAGAATTGATGAATCGCTGTTCAGGCGCTCTCGCCAGAAGCGGTGGCCCAGGACCGCGACCCCGGTCTCTCCCTTGTTCTCATCGTCCAGGGTCCAGAGCCGGCCGATGGCCGGTGACCAGCCCAACATCGGAAAGATATCGGCGCCCGCCTGGTAGAGGGACTGTTGTTCGGACACGCCTCGTATGCTCAGCGTCTCGCCGCTGAGCGTGAACCGGGCCGTCAGGTGCGCGACACTCCCCAGATTGTCGCGCAGCCGCCAATACCCCTCCGGCGTGATACGCGCCTTGAATTGATTGTCCCACGTAGGAATCGTGACCAGCCGCTCCGGCTGTTCAACGGGGAGCGGCCGAAGGATCACGGCGTCCACCACCGAAAACGTGATGGTGCCGACCGTCACACCAATGGCCAGGACCAGGACGATGAAGATTGACTGAGCGGATCCGGCGCGGAGGGCGCGCATCGCATCGCGGAGCGTCAAACCTGCTGTTCGGAATCCACGAGGGGCGCCTGACAGCAACGCGATCCCAATCACGCGCAACACGTTCAGGTTCACCCACAATGCGGGCAGGCGGGGTCTGCGACCAGCCGCATTCCGCTCGGCCAGTTCCTCAAGGACGTCACCAATAGCGGCGGTCGCCTCGTCGCGCGACGAGGCCACGCTCAGGAGCCGGACGAGGACGCGGGCTGGAGTTGGCGTCATCACTCACCTCCGCTTGAGCACGCCCTCGAGGCCGACGAGCATGGTGTCGATCCGTCCGAGTGATTCCTGAACGGCCTTGACGCCAGACGCCTTGACCTCAAAGAACCGCTTCGGCCGGCCGCCCCGCTCCGGCGTGGGATCGCCGTAGGAAGAACGGACGAGGTCTTTGTCTTCCATACGACCCAGTGTGATCAGCACTGCGGCTCTGGACACTTTGCGACCTGTTCTCGTCTCGATATTTCGCGTCACCGCCAGCGGATACGCGGCCTCACCGAGACTCATCGTCGCCAGCAGCACCAGCAGTTCGAATTCGCCCAGCGGCGGGGCCAGATTGCGTGTCGGCATAAAGTGGTAACAAAGTTACCATGAAGGTCAAGCACCCGTACGATTTGCCCATGTGTCTAAATTACTCACTTGTATTTTTGACACATAGTCACAATAGTCATACGCTGGCGCATGGCATCCCACGGGCGCTACCTGTTGCCTCAGGTCAAGAAGGATCTCACCCGGAAGATGGTCTTTGTTTCCGGCCCACGACAGGTCGGCAAGACCACCATGGCGCGGGCCCTGCCCGGCGGAAAGACGGGGTATCTCACCTGGGACGACGCGGAAGACCGTGAGCGGATTCTCACGCAGCAGTTGCCATCGTCCACGCTCTGGATCTTCGACGAGTTGCACAAATACCGTCAGTGGCGCAACTACCTGAAGGGGCTGTACGACAAGCGACGGGCGCGTCAGCGCATCCTCGTCACGGGAAGTGGCCGTCTCGACTTCTATCGATTCGGCGGCGACTCGCTCCAGGGCCGCTACCACCTCCTGCGCCTGCATCCCTTGTCGGTCGCCGAGCTGCGGCTGAAGTCTCAGGGCGACCTTGGCGACCTGCTCACACTTGGAGGTTTTCCCGAACCGTACTGGAGCAGTTCCGAAGTGGAGGCCCGGCGCTGGTCGCGCGACTATCGCACGCGGCTCATCCGCGAGGACGTGGCTGGCCTGGAGCGGCTGCACGATCTGGGGCACCTCGAACTGCTCATGCTGCGTCTGCCTGAGCTCACCGGTTCCCCGCTGTCGATCAATGCCGTTCGTGAAGATTTGCAGGTGGCACACAAGACGGTGGCCAATTGGCTTGACGTCCTCGAACGCCTCTATGCCATCTTCAGGCTCTCGCCGTTCGGTGCCCCGCGCATCCGTGCGGTCAAGAAGGAACAGAAGCACTACCACTGGGACTGGACACTCGT
Organism: Acidobacteriota bacterium; assembly: GCA_016716905.1. Lineage (NCBI taxonomy): Bacteria > Pseudomonadati > Acidobacteriota > Acidobacteriota bacterium. The sequence goes on from JADJUS010000015.1 coordinate 17,312, forward strand.
GCAGGCCCCCGGTGCCCGCTTCGAGAACCTGGTGGCCTCACACCTCCTCAAGTGGGTGCATTTTCGGCAGGACACGGAAGGGCGTGACGTTGACCTTCGCTATTTCCGGGACCACGATCGTCGCGAGGTGGACTTCGTCGTGGTTGAGGGCCGAACCCCGGTGCTGATGGTGGAATGCAAACTCGACGACGCGCCCGTGGACCCCGGGTTGCGGTATCTGAAAGCCAGGTTTCCCGGGTGCGATGCGTGGCAGATTCACGCGAAAGGCACCAAGGACTACCAGACGGCCGAGGGCATCCGTGTGGCACCGGCCGTGACGCTGCTGAAAACCCTGGTCTGACGTCTCCGTGTTTATCCCCGGAGCTTACCGAGCATCCCCATGATGTCGTCCAGGGGATTGCCATCGCCGTCAAGGTCGAGCATTGACGCAATGCCGCCGCCCGATTTCCGGCCGCCGCCACCGGACGCGTTTCCGCCCAGCAGTCCACCAAGCAAGTCGCCCAGACCGCCGCCCATCGAAGACGGCATGACGCTGCCCCCGCCGCTTTGCTGCTTCGAGATAAAGCCGCCCACGAGCATCGCGAGCATCGGCAGCATCTTCTTGAGCAGCGACGGATCGAGTCCTGACTGCGATGCCGCGTTCTGTGCGACCGCGCGGCTCACGTCTTTCGATCCGAAGATCTGCCCAAGCACGTCATTGCCGCGCGCCACATTCGTCGGCTGCGCTCCCAGCACATCGTCGAGCAACCCACCACCACCGAACTGGTTGAGCAATCCGCCCAGGCCTTCGAGGCCAGACGACTGCCCCTGCGCCTGTTTCTTGAATCCGCCGAGGATGGCGGGCGCGAGGGCGTCGGCGCCACTGGCCACTTGCGCTTCGCTCACACCAAGTTCGCGCGCTATCGACTGAAGTCCGCCCATCTGGGCGAGAATGTCTGTGATCTGCATTACGTCTCTCCTACAATCGCTTGATGCCTGTCGTTCCCGACGTTTCAACCCGCACGATTATCTTCTGCGATGGCGCCACGAAAGGGAACCCTGGACCAGGCGGCTGGGGCGCGGTGGTGGTGACGCCGGATGGCCGCGTGACGGAACTGGGCGGTGCGATTCCCCACACGACCAACAACCGGATGGAGTTGACGGCGGCGATCAGCGCACTCGAGCGTGTGCAGTCGGTCGGCGGCCCACTGGACGTGTATACAGACTCCACATACGTCATCAAGGGCATCCGCGAGTGGATCTGGGCCTGGCGCCGGCGCGGATGGAAGACCGTGGAAGGCAACGACGTGCTCAACCGGGATCTGTGGGAAGTGATGTCGGCGCTGGTCCAGGCGCGCGGCACCTCTGTTATCGAATGGCACTATGTCCGAGGACACGTGGGCACGCCCGGCAACGAACGGTGTGACGCCATTGCGGATGGCCTTGCAAGGCACGCCCAGGTGAACCTGTACTCAGGCACCCTTCTGGGGTACGACGTCGATATTTCCGATGTGCCCGCGGACACGGCGGTACCGGTGCGAAGCGCAGGCCCTCGCAAGGAGAAGGTCGCCGCGCATTCATACGTCAGCGTGGTGGACGGCCGGCCGACCCGTCACGCCACCTGGGCCGAATGCGAACGCCACGTGAAGGGCCGCTCCGGCGCCAAGTTCAAGAAGTCCGTCAGCGCGGCTGATGAGGCCGCCATCCTGCGAAGCTGGAACGTCGACCCTTCCGATCTCTGATCACCGCTTCGTTGCGCCGGGGCCCTGAACGACGCGCCCGGGTGTGGCGTCGGTATGGACGCCATCTTTCAGGACGGGCACGCCGTTGACGAGTACGTGGACCATGCCGGTCGAATACTGGTGCGGCTTCTCGTACGTCGCGAGGTCTTCGACCTTCGCGGGATCAAAGACCGCAACATCCGCGAAGTACCCCGGCGCCAGACTCCCCCGCTTCTCGATGCGCAGCACCTTGGCGGGCTGTGAGGTCAACTTTCGTACGGCCTCCTGCAGCGTGAACACGCCCTCGCGGGTGTAGCGGCCGATGACGCGGGCGAAGCTGCCGTACGCCCGAGGGTGGGTGCTCGACTTCAGAAAGACACCTTCGGGCGCCATCGAGCCCGCGTCGGAGCTGAAGCTCATCCAGGGCAGCGCCATCTGGCGGCGGACATTCTCTTCCGACATCAGGAAGTACACGACCTGCACGCGGCTGCCGTCCTCGATCACCAGATCGATCGCGGTGTCTTCGGGCGACTTGCCTCGAGACTTCGCGACCTCGGCCAGTGTCTTGCCGGTGAGCGGCTTCAGCGCCTCGTTCTTGAAGCCGACAAGTAGCGTGCCCTCAGCGCCTGCAGCCAGATACAAGTTCTCCCACTCCGTGGTGCGCGTGGTCATCTCGCGGAGCACGCGTGGCCTGATCTTTGGGTCCTTGAGTCGGTTGGTCCAGGCCGTGTGGCCACCCTCCTGCACCCACGGCGGCATCGCCGCATCCAGCCCAGTGGACCCAGCCGTGTAGGTATACATGTCGGCGCTGATCTCCAGGCCTTCTGCCCTCGCGGACTCCACCTTCCGAATCACCTCATCGAGCTTGGTCCAGTTCTCTTTGCCTGCGGCCTTAAGGTGGTAGATCTCGGCCGGCACCTTCGCTTCGCGTGCAATCGTGATCAGCTCGTCCACCGCTTCCAGCAGTCGATTCCCTTCGCTGCGCATATGCGAGATGTAGATGCCGCCGTGTTCCCCCGCGACGCGCGCGAGTGCGACGAGTTCTGGTGTCTTCGCGTAGAACGCCGGCGCGTAGATCAGAGACGACCCAACGCCCAGCGCTCCTTCCTTCATGGCCTGGGCGACCAGGCCGCGCATGGTATCGAGCTCCGCCGGGGTCGGCTCGCGGTTCGCCTCGCCAAGCACGTGCGTCCTCACGGTGGTGGCGCCGATGAACGACGCGATGTTCGTCGAAACTCCCTTCGCGACCAGATGGTCCAGATACTCCTTGAGCGTCGTCCACTCGATGGCGTATTTGATGTCGCCTTGCTGCTCGACGATTTCGGTCTTCATCGCAGCGGTGAGCGGCCCGCCCGACGTGCCCTCGCCAAACACCTCGAGCGTCACACCCTGACGAATGTCGCTCTGCGAGCGGCCGTCGGCCAACAGCGGCGTGCCCGCCCAGCTCAACATGTTGATGAAGCCGGGTGCGACGGCCAGTCCCTTTGCGTCGATCTCCGTCCGGCCCTTGGCGTCCCCGATCGCGCCGACGGCCACGACCGTGTCCCCGTTGATCGCCACATCGCCCGTGACCGGCGCCCCACCACTGCCGTCGTAGATGGTCCCGTTGCGGATGAGGACGTCGTATTCGACAGGCCCGGCGCAGGCAGATGTCGTCAGGACAACCATAAACACGGTGGCCAGGTGGCGCATGGGTGAGAGCCTATCCCATCAGCGACCGCCGACGGTGCGGAAGCCGACGTCTTCGCCCAGGCGCACCGCAGCCCAAGCTAGGACACTGCGGTCAGGTGCTTGGTGAGCGTCAGCACGTTCTTGTCCCCTTCGCGGCGATATTCGAGGTCGTCCATCATCTCGCGAACGATGTGCAGGCCGAGTCCGCCGATGCGTCGCTCTTCGACCGGAGCGTCAAGGTCAGGCGTCGGAACGGTGAGGGGGTTGAACGGCTGCCCGCCATCGGTCACTTGGGCACGCAGCACCTCCCCATCCAGGCTCAGGCGTACGACGATTGGGTGCTCCTGCGCGTCGGAGAATGCGTAGGAAATGACGTTGGTGACGACTTCGTCAAGCGAGAGGTTGACTGCGAACATCACTTCGTCTGTGAGCTCGTGCTCGACGCCGAACGCTTCAACAGCAGCCGCCAGGCGCTCGATGTCCTTCAACCGGCTTGTGAGCGTCAGCGTCAGATCGGTGCTCACGGCCACGCCTCAGACATAGAGACGCCGCAACATGTCGGCAGCGGATTCGTCGAGCTGGTCGGCGCGGCGGATGTCTTCGAAACGGGCCAGCAGTTCGTCGGCTCTGAGGCGGCGCTTCTCGGCACCTCTGAAGTCGTGCAGCACGGCGCCGCGATGCATCATGACAAGGCGATCACCGAGATGGGCCGCCTGCTGCATCGAGTGAGTCACCATCAGCGTGGTGAGCCCGTCGCGGGCCACAATCTCCTCGCTGAGTGCGATGACCTGGTCGGCGCTTTTGGGATCGAGCGCGGCCGTGTGCTCGTCGAGCAACAACAGACGCGGCTTCAGCCACGTGGCCATCAGCAGCGTCAACGCCTGGCGCTGTCCGCCCGACAGGCTGCCGATCGCGTTGTCGAGCCGATCCTCCAGGCGCATGTTGAGACGCCGTACGCGGTCACGGAACTCGTCGCGCATCTTCGGGGTCAACGCCCACGACAGTCCCCGGCTCTTGCCCCGGCGGGCGGCGAGCGCGAGATTTTCTGCGATGGTCATCGAGGGTGCGGTGCCGCTGAACGGATTCTGAAACACCCGGCCGATCATCGAGGCCCGCCGATGCTCGGGCCACGACGTGACGTCGGTGCCGTCGATCGACAGTGTGCCGGAATCCACGATGAACGTACCGGCGACGGCATTGAGGAATGTGGACTTGCCGGATCCATTGCCGCCGATGACGATGACGAAGGAGCCTTCTTCAATTGTCAGATCGACGCCCTGAAGCGCACGTACTTCGTTCGGCGTCCCTGGGTTGAAGGTTTTGACGATGCGGCGGACGTCAAGCATGTTTCTGCCCCATCTTGCGCATCATGCCTGGCAACACCAGTGCCGCGAACACAAACGCGGCGGTGATCAGTTTCAAGTCATTCGGATTCAATCCGCCCCGGAGCGCGATCGCCACAAGGAGCCGGAACAGCACCGACCCCATGATGGCGCCGGTGATGACGTAGCCGAGTTGGCGGACACCCACGAGCGCCTCACCAATGATGATGCTCGCGAGCCCCCACACCACCATGCCGATGCCCATCTGCACGTCGGCAAAGCCCTGATACTGCGTGAGCAGTGAGCCGGCGGATGCAATCAGTCCGTTCGAAAGTGCCAGCCCAAGCACAATCATGGTGTTCACATTCACACCCAGTGCACGAATCATCTGATCGTTGTCACCGGCCGCCTGCATCGCGGTGCCAAGGTTCGTCCTGAAGAACAGGTACAGGGCCAGTCCGAAGACCGCCGCCACGAGCAGCGCGAGCAGGAGCACCGAAATGTCGCGCGTGGCCACTTCCCAGCCGATGAGGTTCACGTTGTCAGCGCCGAGCAGGCTGACGCCCCACCCTTCCGCGAGGGACGCAACCGTTCGTTCCGACATCAAGGGCACGTTGCTTTTGCCCATGATGTGCAGGTTCACGGAGAAGAGCGCCGTCATCACGAGGATGCCCGAGAGCAGCCGATTGATTCCGAAGCGCGTGTGGATCACACCCGTCACCGTGCCCGCCAATGCACCTGCAGCAAACGCCGCCATCGTCGCGAGTCCAGGATGCACTTGCGCCACAAGGAGGACAGCCGTCACCGACGCGCCAAGCGTGACCGAACCTTCAGCCGTAATGTCGGGAAACGAAAAGATGCGGAAGCTGATGAACACGCCGAGCGCGAGGAGCGACAGGATGAGTCCAATGGTGACGGCGCCGATCAGGAGCAACATGGCTAGCCCTTCGCCTCGCCAAGCCAATCAGCCGCAATCGGCCCAGCCCAACAGGCCCCGCGGATGAACTCACTCTCGCCGGCGCCGGCCGGACCACGGTCGTCATGCAGGAGGTGCAGGACGCCCAGGAGTTGTTCGTGCTCGAAGAGCGACGTCACGGTGTCCTTCAGGTCAATCTCTCCCTTGCGCAGTGGCCGGAAGGGAAACGCCGCCGCGTGCACGTGTCCGGCCATGCCGTCCGTGCCAAGGGGACGCACACAGGCGGCTCGCGCCACCGCTCCACCCCTGACCAGCACCCCAGCAGTGACGGTGGTTGATCGCAGGAACGCTCGCTCGGCCGTAAACGTCAGTCGGCCGCGCACGCCTGGGTGCCTGAAGAAGTCTCCACCGTCCTGATCCCCGAGGGGCTGGGCCGGGGAGCGGCGCAGCGCCGCGCCCACCAGGCCGGCCGCTTCACCGACCATGACAAATCCCACGGCCTCAGTGCCGACAATTTCGGCGATGCCCTCAAGCAGGCTCATCATGCCGATGGCAGAACCGGGCTGCTGCGACTCGAAGTGCACAAGTTTCGTGAACTCTCCCTCACACGCCAAGCCGTACAACACGCGGACATCGTCGGGCAGCGGACCAGTTGCGAGCAGATAGTCGGGCACGTTGGTGCCATCGGCGGGTTGATAGCCGGTGGCGCCAGCCACTGAGAGCATCTCGCCAAATCTGGACTGACAGTCCGCAAAGCCCTCGCCGAAGGCGCCCACTCCCAGTGCGAACATGGGAGAAAGCGAGCCGAGGCTGGTGCAATCGCTCTCGGTGAACGCCGCCGTGCCCAGCGGCGCATCGGCGCCGAGTGTGCGACACCTGAGGCCGGCGGCATCCGGCCGGTCGAACACCTCGAAGGCCACGCCCGCCCTTGCCACGGCCCGACCCGGCCGGGGCATCGCCACAGTCACTGCCGACCGTATGTCGGGGGCGATGAGTACCGCACTGAGCCGCGTCATCTCAAGCACGAGTCGCACCGAACTCGACGGATTCACCACCACAAACGTGCCCGTGATCCGGCTGAGCTGTTTGTAGAACTTCATGAGCGCGGCGATTCCGGCGGAGCTGAGGAACGTGACCTGCGACAGGTCCACCCGAAGATGATGGTGCCCGTCGCGCACCGCTTCAGAAAGCGCATTGTCGAGATGGTCGGCCCAGTAGCCGTCGAGGCGGCCAGCGACGGTCAGGAGGAACGCGCCGTCTGCGGGAGTTTTTGTAATCTGCATCGTGTCCCCTGCTCCGGTGTCAGCGGCCGATGACTTCATCCGCGCGGCGGATGACCGCCTGCGGCACGGTGAACCCGATCTTGCGGGCGACATCGAGGTTGACCATCAACTTCGTCGGCGCGTATTCGACGAAGGGAATGGTGGCTGGGCGCGCGCCGCGGATAATCTGGGCCGCGATCCGGCCGGCCTCCACGCCGCTGCCGTGGTAGTCGCGCGAGACAGCCAGCACACCACCGGCGCGCAGTTGCGCCGACTGGAATACGAACACCGGCAGCTTCGCCCGTGACGCGGCCTGGGCAATTCCGGGAAAGGCCGTCACCGTGAGGTTGCCAGCCACCTGGCAAATGGCGTCGATGCCGCTCGTGGCGAGTGCCATGGCCGCGTCTGCGACCTCGACGCTTGAGTTTGCCGCCACCGATTTGATCTCAAATCCCATGGGACCTGCCGCAGCCATCAGGGCGTCACGCTGGTGCACCATGTTCACTTCGGCCGGCACGTACACCATTCCCAGCTTGCGCGCGCGCGGCATCACTTCGCGCACAAGCGAGAGCATCTTGTCGAACGCTCCCATCATGTAGACGCCGCTCACATTCGGCAGGTGGTCGGCATTGGTCGTACCGGCGCCCACCGAAAACGCATTTGCCACGTACGTGAAGACGATCGGCATCGTCTTTGTCCGCTGGATGGCGGCCTGCAGCGTGGGCGTGGAAAACGTCACGAGCATGTCGGCGCCGTCTCCGATGGCGGCGTCGATCAGTCCCGTGACCGTGGCCATATCACCCTGCGCATTACGCACCGTGTATTCAAAGTCGCGCCCAGGCTCAAGCCCGGCTTCTTTCAGACCTGCCAGCACACCGGCTTCCGATTCCTCCACATCCGGCGTGTTGTTGTACTCAACAAACCCCAAGCGCCATTTCTTAGCGGCCACCTGGCGAGGCGCCGGCGCAGCCTTCTTTGCGCCATGAACGCCGGCTTCGTCAACCGTGACGGTCGCGCGTTTCAGAGTGGCATCGGCGAACGCCCATCGCTCACGCAGGCCTTTGAGCGCCGTGGTATTCACCGACAGAAACGGCGGGACGATGTCGAGAACGTCGCGAATCGGGATCTTCGAGATGTCCGCGCCTTCGAGCACATCGGCCACCAGGAAGGCGGCCTGCCGCCCCGACTCGAAGAAGTTGGGGCCGATGTCGAACAGCGTGCCGCGGTCGGCCCGGCCAGGCAGGATGGTGAAGACGGGCACGCGCGCCCGGCGTGCCAGCGACGCCACCAGGTCCACGGCGGCGATCACGGTGTTGTCGCCACCGATCCAGATCGCCTGGGCCCCTCGCGAGACCAGTGAATTGATCGCCTCGGGCACCGCCGACGTGCTGTCCACGTTGGCCTCCACGAGGGTCAGGCCCAGTTTTTTCGTGGCCTCGCGCGCCTTCGTGGTGAAAACGAGTGAATTGGATTCCGACGGGTTCCAGGCCACGCCGATGGTCTGCAGCGATGGCAGCGACTCCTTCGCGATCCGGAACGACTCCTCCACGGGCGCCATCACGCCCTGTCCCACGATATGCGCGGGGTGCTTGAGCGGGTCGGCCCTGTCGAGCCCGATCCCCGACGCATAGGGATCGGCGACCAGGAAAAATACGTGGCGGGTCTTGCCCTCGCGATTGTTGTTGGCCACCGCCTGCATGGACGGTGTGCTCGACGTCACCACCAGGTCGAAGTCACCGGCCGTGACCTGGCGCGCAATCGCCACACCCGTCGGCATGTCGCCCTGCGCGTTGAAACGTTGGATGGTGATGTTCTCACCGTCGCGGAATCCCCGTTCCGCCAGCCCGTCGAGGAGTCCCTCGATGCCCTCGTCGAGCACCGGCGTGTTGGCGTGCTGGACGATGGCGATGCGCGACACCTTGCCGGGCCCGCTCGAGCGGCGGCCCAGGTCTGCGATGAGCAGGATCGCCGACGCCACAGCGATCAGCAGGATGCCGAGAGAAAGACGCGCGACGACTCTGAGTAGGCCAGCCAACGGAAAGGTGCGCAGATTGTCACGTTCTCACATCGAACCTGTCAACCACGCCGAAGGTGATCAAGAATGCGTGCCATGCGTACTTCCATTGCCAGTCTCGCCTTTGCACTGACCGCCGCCGCCTGCGCGCCTGCGCCACCCGCGCCCGTTGCTCCGCCGCCGCCTGCGGCCTTTCCGGCAGGCCCCCTCGTCGACCTGACGCACACGTACGAAGCGCAGTCGATCTTCTGGCCGACGGCCGATCCGTTCCGACTCGACAAGGTGGCGGACGGGATGACGCCGGCCGGCTACTACTACGCCTCGAACAACTTCTTTTCATCCGAGCATGGCGGCACCCACATGGATGCGCCCGTCCACTTCGCTCAAGGCAGTCACACCGCGGATCAGGTGCCACTCGATCGCCTCGTGGGGCCCGCGCTCGTGATCGACGTGACAGAAGCCGCCCGCCAGAACGCCGACTATCAGGTCACCGTCGCGGACCTGCAGGCGTGGGAGCAGCAGCACGGCCAGATCGAGCCGAATGCCATTCTTCTGATTCGCACCGGGTTTTCGCAGCGCTGGCCGGATGCCGCACGTTACCTGGGCACGGCCGAACGCGGCCCCGCAGCGGTCCCGAAGCTGCACTTCCCCGGCCTGCATCCCGATGCCGCAAAGTGGATTGTGGCAAGCCGGCCGGTCAGGGCCCTCGGCATCGACACCGCGAGCATCGACTACGGCCAGTCTTCGCTCTATGAGTCACACCGGGCGCTCTACGCCACCAACATCCCGGCGTTCGAGAACCTGACCGCACTCGAACAGTTGCCACTGCGCGGGGCCTCCATCGTCGCACTCCCGATGAAAATCAAAGGCGGCAGCGGCGCACCGCTTCGCGCCATCGCGATTCTGCCCGCGCGCTGACCGACGCGCCAGAATCACTCGGTCGGTGTCTAACCTGTTCCAATGGTGCGCAGGCTTGCGGTTCTGTGTCTGTTCGGATTCGCGGTGGCGCTGTCTGCGCAGGGGCCGCCCCAGGGACCTCCGCCTCCCCCACCTCCGCCGCCATTGGCGGGCGGTGTCAGTCAAGGCGGACGGGCCGGCGGCTCAGGTGTGACCGGCGGTGCGCCGTCGGTGCTGATGGAAGCGCCGCGAGAGATGGGCACCGGATCCATCAGCGGCATCGTCACCGACGGCACGACCGGCGCGGCTGTTGAAGGCGCGCTGGTCTCACTGACAGTCAGCAGCAGGGAGATCGGTCAGGCCAGCAGCACACGGCCGCAGCAGATGACCGACAGCAAGGGGCGTTTCATCTTCACAGACCTCCCGGCGTCCACCGGGTATTCGCTGGCCACCACGCGAGCCGGTTACCTCGCCGGCGGGTACCGGCGAGTGCCAGGCGTTGCCAGCCTGACGCGCATCACCCTGACCGAAGGCCAATGGTTCACCGAAGGGCACATCAAGCTGTGGCGTCCGGCGGCAATCTCCGGAACCATTCGTGACGAACGGGGCGAACCACTCGTGAGCATCCCGGTGCGCCTGCTCATGGGCGCCACACTCGCCGGACGGCAGCGCTGGGCCGTTGGGCCCGCAGTGCAGACCGACGACCGAGGCATGTACCGCTTTGCCGGCCTGATGAAGGGCCAGTATCTGGTGCACGTGCCCAGCATCCAGATCAGTTTGCCTGGCGGCGAAGTGGCGCTATATCGCCCACCGAACCGCGCACCCGCCGGTGCATCGCCGACGCCGCAGGCCCAGGAAGCATTGCCCGTCCTCCGCGCCAGTGATGGCTCAGGCGTTGTGACCGGCTACTTCGCGGTGCCGCCACCAGACGATAAGGGCTCGGTCTACGCATCCTTGTTCCACCCAGCAGCGCGCACGCCCACTGACGCCACAACCATCGCAGTGGACTTCGCAGAGAATCGCGCGGGAGTGGACGTGCAGATGGCTCCGCTGCCCTCCGTATCGGTGTCGGGAATTGTGGCGGGCCCGCCGGCCGCTATCGCGGGAGTCCCGGTGCGGATCTTCCCGGTTGGCGGTGAGTTGGTCGGTCTTGCCGGCGACGCCGGTGTGACCACGGCTGATGCCGGCGGCGCCTTTACGTTTCAACGAATCCCTGAAGGCCACTACGTCATCGTCGCCAGCCGGTCCGTGGCCGAATACCAGGTCAACCAGTTCGGCTCACGAGAGGCGTTGATGCCCACCGGCGGCAATCCCTTCTGGATGCGATACAGCAATATGCCCGGCGGCAACGGCATGGTGCTCAACTCGAACAGCGTGCCTGGGCCTGATGTGACGGGCCGTGTCGAGGTGAGCGTGGGGAGCCGGCCGGTCACCGGCATCGTCGTACCGGTGATTCCTGCCACAAGCGTCTCAGGGCACATCGAGTGGGACGGCTCCGAAGTCCGGCCTGCGGGCGCGCCGCCCTTCATGGTGCGCTTCGAACCCACTGACGGCGACATTACGCTGGGTCCGTACGGGGCTGTTCCGTACTGGCCACAAGCCACTGTCGCCGCACGGATCACGTTCACCTTCAACAACGTCAAACCCGGCCGCTACTCGCTGGTCGAGGCCATCAGCAACAACCAGCAGGCGTTGGTCGGCGCCACCTGGAATGGACGAGACATGCTCGATACCCCTCTCGAAGTCTCGGGTGAAGGGCCGGTCACCGGCATCGTGCTGCAGATGACCACACAGGTGAACAAGCTCAGTGGGACGGTGCGTGGCCCGGATGGTCGCGTGGCCACCGAGGCGACGGTTGTGATCTTTCCGGCGTCGCCGGCGGCCCTGGGCCCGACGAGCGTCAACACGGCGCGGTTCCGCACCGCCAACATCACCGCCGACGGCACCTATGAGTTGCGCGGATTGCTTCCGGGCGACTACCTCGTGGCCGCGGTCCCGATCGAAGACCGGGCTCGTGCGAGCGAGCCGGCGTTCATGACTGCCGTAGCGGGCCGATCCGCCCGCGTGACGGTGGGGCCCCACTCGGTCGTCTCACAGGACCTGCGGGTGATCGGCGGGCCACGATGATTCGCGCACTCATCGTTGTTCTCATCGCGATGTCGGTTGGGACGCAGCAGCCGCAGCGGGACATGCCAACAGCCGCACCGACACGGGTCGGCAGCGCGTCGGTTGCCGGCCTCGTCACGCTTGGCGACGAGGCGCAGACGCCGGTGCGTCGCGCGGTTATCACCGTGGCCTCGAGCGACGGGCTGCAGACTGCGAGCGCCATCACCGATGACGAAGGGCGCTTCGTGATCTCCGCGCTCCGCGCCGGCCGATACACGCTGCAGGCGCTCAAGCCCGCGCACCTCACCACCACTTACGGCGCCCGTCGTCCCGGACGCCCTGGGACCGTGCTTGTGGTCAACGACGGGCAGGCGCTTCGTGACCTGCGCGTCATGTTGCCGCGTGGTGCGGTGCTGGCCGGCCGCGTCACGCTTGAGAACGGCGAGCCGCTCCCAAACACGCAGGTGATGGCCATCCCCATGAGGCTCTCGACTGCCGGTGGTGTGGCCATCGCTCCGCCTCGGGAGTTTCAGACCGACGACCGCGGAGAGTTCCGCATCTTCGGACTGATGCCCGACACCTATGTGATTGCCGCCTTGCCCGCGTTCGGCCGCGGCGAGATTCAGCGGCGATCGGATCAGGAGTTTGATGCGGTCGTCCGATCGCTGCAGCGGCCGGCGACAGCGGCCCCTGGCCAAACCGCGACGTCACCCACCGAGACGCCGGCGGCATCGTCGGCGCCGATCGTCGGGTACGCGCCTACCTACTTTCCCGGCACCCCCATCGTGAACGACGCGATGCCGCTGACCGTCAAGGCAGGCGAGGTCAGGGATGGTCTTGGCTTCACCGTCGCGCCAGTGCCGATGGCAACGATCTCAGGGACGTTGATTGGCGCCAACGGCGCGCCCGCCCAGGCCATCGCCATGTCGGTCGAACTGGTGGGCCCACCCCTGCCTGCGATTGGGACGCTGGCGCCGAAAGTGATCCGGCCCAACGCGCGCGGAGAGTTCACCATTGCCAATCTCGGTCCCGGCCTGTACCGCATCCGCGTGCGAGCCGGCGGCGTGACCTTGCGTCCCGATGGGACCACCGCGGAGATCAGGGCGGAAGCGCAGACCCAGTGGGCCATGGCCGAGGTTGCAGTTACCGGGGCCAACATCGAGGGGCTCACCCTGGCGCTTCAACCCGGACACGTGTTCACGGGCACAGTCACCACCGATGCGGCGGCGGCTCCGGCGTCGTGGAAGGGCACGATGGTCACGGTTCACCCCGCCACTGCGGCGGTGGCCTCCCGCCAGTTTCCGGTGGGCGACGATGGCCGGTTCACGATCACGGGGATTGAGCCGCACAACTACGAAGTGCGGGTCACGCTGCCGGCGGCACTTGCGGGCAGTGGCTGGGCGCTGGGATCCATCCGTCACCAGGGACGCGACCTTCGCGACGCGCCGTTGACGTTTACCGACGGGTCGATCGAAGGCGCGGAGGTGCTGCTGACACAATCTGTGACGGCATTGACGGGAACGTTGACGCTCGAATCCGGCGCCGCCGCCACGGAGTACTTCATCGTCGCGTTCCCGGACGACCGTGCGCTCTGGCACCCGGCCTCGCCGCGTGTTCGCATCATGCGCCCGGCTGCTGACGGGGCCTTCTCCACCCGCGATCTCCCGCCCGGCACCTATCGCATCGCCGCTCTCGTGGACGTGGAAGACGACGAGCCCCGGCGACGAGAGTTCCTGGAATCGATCTACGACGCCGCGCTTCGGGTCACGGTTGAAGCCGCCAAGACCGCCCGGCAGGACATTCGTATCAAGTAGTTGGGAAGTTAGGAACTGGGGAACTGGGGAACTGGGGAACTGGGGAACTGGGGAACTGGTTCTCGTAGCGCGGCCTGGGTCTCAAGGCCGCGGAACTTGGTAACGAGGCGTTACATACGCTCGCCGAACCAGTAGCACAGCCCGTCAGGCGCCACGACGAAGAACACGCGCCAAGGCCCGTCCTCGCGCTGTTCAACGCTGAGGTCGGAGGCGGCCTTGCCGAGCCCGTTGGCATTAAATTCCGCAAGCAGGGCATCGAGGCCGCTCACATGGAACCATGCGCCATCTTGTGCAGGGTCGCCGCCGTTTTCAGCGAGGCCGATCTGCACATGGTCGCGCGCGAGCACCGCCGACGCGTGCGGCGTTTCACGGCGGGCGAGCACATGAAAGCCCAGCACCGTCTCGTAAAACGGAACCGCCGCCGCAAGGTCACGCACCGGAAGATTCAGCGCGTCTCCCTGGTAGCCGCCGGTCTTCTCCAAGGTGCCCTTCACGCCGGGCAGTGTATCAAGCTCGCTGAGTTCCCCAGTTCCCAAGTTCCTAAGTTCCCCAGGGGCCACTCATCGCAGCACGTAGCGGAGCACGAAGAGGGCCGCGAAGAGATAGGCGAGCGGGTGCAGGCTGCGCCTGCGGCCCGTCGCGAGCGCCAGCACGGCCGCCGCGATGAATCCGAACGCAATGCCGTCGGTAATGCTCACCGCGAGGGGGATCGTCACCATCGTGAGGAAGGCCGGGATCGCCGACGCGTGATCGCCCCACCGGATGTGCACGACGCTCTCCATCATCATCACGCCCACAAGCACCAGTGCCGGCGCCACGATCGGATAGAGCGTCACCCCGCCCGGCCCGGCCACTCCCCCGCCGATCATCTTGACGAGTGGATACACGAACGGCACCAACAGGAACAACCCGGCCGTGACGTAATTGGCGCGGCCTGTCCGGCCGCCGGCCGCAACACCCGTCGAGCTTTCGATGTACGCCGTCACCGTGGATGTGCCCAGGCCGGCGCCAATGACGGTGCCCACGGCATCCGCCATCAGCGCCTGCCGCGCCCGGGGTATCACGCCGTTGGTCACCGCGCCAATCCGATTGGCCACCCCGATCAGCGTCCCGACTGAATCAAACAACGCCAGGAAGAAGAAGACGATGACGACGTCGAGCATGTCGAAGCGGAGCGCGCCGGGGATGTCGAGTTGCAGGAAGGTTGGCGCCAGTGACGGCGGCGTGCTGAAGATGCCGTCGTACTGCACGAGCCCCAGTGCGAGCGCTCCCACGGTGGCTGCGGCCATGCCGACCAGGAAGGCGCCTTTGACGCCGCGGGCCATGAGCACCGCGGTAAAGAGCAGCGTCGCGGCCGCCAGCGCGGCCGGCGGCGACGTCAGGTCGCCCAGCCCCACCATCGTGCCAGGGGTGTCCACGATGATGCCGGCCCACTGCAGCCCGATGAGCGCGATGAGCAGGCCGATGCCAACCCCGATGCCATGTTTCAGGGGATCGGGCACGGCAGCGATGACGTGTTCGCGCAGCCCGACGCCGGCCGTGAGGATAAACAGCACGCCGGCAATCGCCACCGCGCCCAGGGCCACCTGCCACGGCGTTCCGCCGGCCAGCACCACGGTGTACGCGAAGAAGAAGTTGTGGCCCATGGCCGGCGCAACCGCGATGGGATAGTTGGCCCACCAGCCCATGAGGGCGGTGGCGATCGCGGACGCCAGGCACGTGGCCATAAACACGGCGCCGGGATCCATGCCGGCCGCCCCAAGCACGGCCGGCTGCACAAACACAATGTAGGCCATGGTCACAAACGTCGTGACCCCGGCCAGGACCTCGGTTCGGAGGGCGGGACGCTCGGGCATGCCGCGATAGTCTACGACGCCTCAGCGTGACCGAAGGCTGTGTTGACCTTTTGTTCATATTTTGTATAAGTTATGTCTGCATGGTTTCCGCGCCCGTCGCGCCCCTCCGCATCGCCATCATCGGTTCCGGCATTTCCGGCCTCACGGCCGCGCACCGGCTCCAGCAGCACCATCAGGTAACCATCTTCGAGGCCGGCCCTGCGGCCGGTGGACACACGCACACCGCCGACGTGACCCTCGACGGACGACGCTACGCCGTCGACACCGGGTTCATCGTCTTCAACCACCGCCACTACCCGCGGTTCACGGAACTGCTCGCCGACCTGGGGGTCGCGTCGCAGCCCACGGTCATGAGTTTCAGCGTCCGGTCCGACCGGTCCGGGCTCGAATACAGCAGCGCGTCGGTCAACGCGTTATTTGCACAGCGACGCAACCTGGTGCGCCCACAGTTTGCCCGCCTGTTGTGGGACATCCGCCGCTTCAACCATGACGCAGCGGCCTCCGGCCTGCCCGACGATCGCACGACGGTGGCCGAGTACGTGGAACAGCATGGGTACAGCAAGGCATTCCGGGATCTGTATCTGGTGCCAATGGGCGCGTCGCTCTGGTCAAGTCCGCCGCGGCGGTTCCTCGGTTTCTCGATTCGGTTCGTCATCGAGTTCATGCGCAACCACGCGCTGCTGCAGATCAGCGGCCAGCCCACCTGGCGCGTGATTACCGGCGGGTCGCGCACGTACGTGGACGCGCTCCTGGCCCGGTTCACCGGCGCGGTCGTCTTCAACCGTCCGATCCGGCAGGTACAACGCCTGGCGGATCGGGTCCTGCTCACAGACGCCACCGGCCACCAGGCTCCGTTCGACCAGGTGATCCTGGCGTGCCACGCGGACCAGGCCCTGGGGATGCTGGCCGATCCGTCCCCGGTCGAACGTGAAGTGCTGGGCGCGTTCCCCTACCAGCGGAACGAGGTCCTGCTGCATACCGACACGTCCGTGTTGCCACGGTCGCGGCGGGCATGGGCCAGCTGGAACTACCACGTGCCGGCCACCGATCGTGACGCCGTTTCGGTGACCTATGACATGAACCGGCTGCAGCGGTTGCATGCGCCGCACCAGTTCAACGTCACGCTGAATGGCTCGCACCTGATCAATCAGGATTTGGTCCTCGGCCGTTTCACGTACCACCATCCGGCATTCACGCCCGGCCGGGATACGGCGCAACGCCGGCACGCCGATCTCATCGGCGTCAACCGCACCTCCTTCTGCGGTGCCTACTGGGGCTTTGGGTTTCATGAGGACGGCGTTCGCAGCGCATTGGCCGTGGCCGACGCGCTCGATCGACGAGTGGCCGCATGACCAGCGCCCTCTACATCGGGCGCCTCCGCCATCGTCGCTTCAGCCCGAAACCCCACGAATTTACGTACTCAATCTTTCAGGTCTACCTGGATCTGGCTGAACTCGATCGCGTGTTCCACCGCCGCTGGTTCTGGTCCACGCGCCGGCCAGCACTCGCGTGGTTCCGGCGCGCCGATCATCTCGGCGACCCGGCGGTCCCTCTGGACACGGCCGTGAGGGATCTGGTCGAAGCCGCAGGCGAACCACGCCCGGCCGGACCTGTGCGACTGCTGACGCACCTGCGCTACTTCGGGTACGGGATGAATCCCGTCAGTTTCTATTACTGCTTCGATCCGGGCGGCACCTGCGTTGAGGCGATTGTGGCCGAGGTCAACAACACACCCTGGGGCGAGCGCCACTGCTACGTGCTCACGGCCCGCACCAGCGGCACGCCTGGGCACTTTGCGCTCCGCAAGGCGTTTCACGTGTCGCCCTTCATGCCGATGACGATCGACTACGACTGGCACATGACCACGCCGGGGCCGCACCTGGCCATCCACATGGTCAACCTCGAGGCCGGCCGGCGGGTTTTCGACGCCACGCTCTCGCTCGAGCGGCGTCCAATCACCGGCCTGCACCTCGCCCGCGTCCTTCTCACGTACCCGGCCATGACGATGCAGGTGGTGGTCGGCATTTATTGGCAGGCATTCCGGCTCTGGTGGAAGGGCGTGCCCTACCATCCCCACCCCCGGCGCACCACCGGCGGCGACTCACCCACACACGCAACGGAGAACGTTCGATGAAGGATTCCCTGGCGGCCGCAAGGCTCAGTGACACACATGTATCGAAGGGCACCTGGCTGGATGGCACGGCGTACCGGCTGGTCGATCGCACGCTGAACGGCCTTCGCGAGGGCCGGCTCACTGTGATCAGCCCCTTTGGCTCGCGCGCGTACGGACATTCCGGAGAGTTGGCGGCGACCATTCATGTCGCCGACCCAGCCATGTTTCGCCGGCTGCTCACCGGAGGGACGCTGGCGGCGGCCCGCTCGTATGTGCGCGGCGAATGGCGGGCGGACGACCTGACTGCGGTGTGCCGCATCGTCGCCCGCAATCTGGACGTGGCCGATCGACTGGACTCGGGCTGGGCACGCCTGTCCGCGCCGTTCTTTGGTGCCGTCCACCGGGCTCGCCGGAATACGCGCGGTGGCAGCCGCCGCAACATCCACGCGCACTACGATCTTGGCAATGAGTTCTTCGCACTGTTTCTCGACGACACGATGACGTATTCGTGCGGCGTCTTTGAACACGACCAGAGTTCGCTGGCCGACGCACAGCGCGCAAAGATCGACCGGATCCTGCAGAAACTGCACCTGCAGCCGACCGACCATCTGCTGGAAATCGGTACCGGATGGGGAGCCCTTGCCATCCGCGCTGCCGCGCACTACGGGTGCCGAGTCACCACCACCACCATTTCGCGTCACCAGCGGGACGTCGCGGAGAGCCGCGTGCGCCAGGCCGGGTTGACCGATCGAGTCACAGTGCTGCTTGCTGACTATCGTGACCTCACGGGCACCTACGACGCACTCGTATCCATCGAAATGATCGAAGCCGTCGGGGCCGAATTTCTCGACACCTTCTTCGCGCAGTGCGGCCGGCGCCTCCGGCCAGGAGGGCGCATGGGAATCCAGGCCATCACCGTGCCCGACAGCCGGTATGACGGGTACGTGCGCTCCGTGGACTTCATTCGACAGGATGTCTTCCCAGGCAGTTCACTCGTCTCGGTCGGCGCGATGAACGACTCGGCAGCACGAACCACCGACCTCCGCCCGGAATCGGTGGAAGATCTGACGCCGCACTATGCCCGCACGCTTCGTGAGTGGCGCACGCGGTTTCTCGACCGCCTCGATGACGTTCGATCGCTGGGTTACCCAGAGGAGTTCATCCGACGCTGGGAGTTCTATCTGGCCTCGTGCGAAGCCGGATTCGCGGAACGCACCACCGGCCTGGTCCAGATGGTCTATGCCGGGCCCGCATCTGCACCCACAGGAGACCGATCGTGATTGATGCACTGCTCGCCTCTGCCATCGACCTGACCGAACGCGGCTTGATCCCTGACCGCGTTGTTCGGCTCGGCATTCAGCAGATGTGCCGGCAGCGCCTGCGCGTGGAGATGCGCGACGTCACGGACCAGCCGGGCCGGCGTGCAGCGCTCCGCCGTGACATGGATACCAGCCCCATCGCGCTCGTCCCGGACGCGGCAAACGCCCAGCACTATGAAGCGCCGGTCGAGCTGTTCGAGCGGGCCCTGGGCCCGCAGTTGAAGTACAGCTGCGGATACTGGCCGCAGGGCGTCACAACGCTGGCGCAGGCCGAGGAAGCGGCGCTTGAGGAAACCGCCGTTCACGCGCTGCTGGCCGATGGTCAGGAGGTGCTCGAGCTTGGCTGTGGCTGGGGCTCGTTGACCCTGTGGATGGCCAGGCGGTACCCTTCGAGCCGTATCCTGGCCGTCTCCAACTCGCATCGGCAGCGGGCCTTCATCCTGGAACGGGCGGCATCGCGAGGCCTGTCAAACGTGGAGGTCGTGACTGCGGACATGAACGATTTCTCCACCGAACGCCGGTTCGACCGTATTGTCTCTGTCGAGATGTTCGAACACATGCGCAACTACCGCGCGCTCCTGCAGCGCATCTCCGGCTGGATGCGGCCCGATGCGAAGCTCTTCATTCATATCTTCTGCCACCGGTCCCTGGCCTACCCGTACGCCACGGAAGGGCGGGGCGACTGGATGGGCCGGCACTTCTTTACCGGCGGACTGATGCCGAGCGAATCGCTGCTGCTCGACTTCAACACCGATGTGCACGTGGTGCAGCAGTGGCGATGGGACGGCACGCACTACCAGAAGACGGCCAACGCGTGGCTCGCGAACCTGGACGCCGCCAGGGACGACCTCATGGACGTCTTCGTGCGCCACTACGGTCAGCGGGACGCCGAGCGATGGTTCCACCGGTGGCGTCTGTTCTTCATGGCGTGCGCTGAACTCTGGGCCTATCGGCAGGGCCGTGAGTGGTGCGTGGCCCACTACCTGCTTGAGCCGGGCCCCGCGCACGCGGGACGCCCACCACAGGTCGCGATGTGAACGGCCCCTACAAAATCGGCACGCTCGCCCGGCTCACCGGCTTCTCGCCCGCACTGCTGCGCGCGTGGGAGCGGCGGTTCGGACTGATCCTACCGGAGCGTGGCGAGGGCGGCCAACGCGTGTACGGCGATGGCGACCTGGCGCTGCTCAGGCGCGTGAGCGCCCTGCTGGCTGGGGGACGGGCGATCGGTGAAATCGCGCGACTCGATCGCGCGACGTTGCGGTCAACCGCCCAGGTCACCGTACCTGCCGGTGGCCCGGCTGTGGCCGAATCCCTGCGCGAACGAATCGTCACGGCCGCCGTCGCGCTCAACGCTCGTGGCGTGTCTTCCGCTCTCGATGAGGCCTTTGCCACGATGGCGGCCGATCACGTGGTGAGTGACGTCATCGAGCCGGCCGCGATCGCGGTCGGGATTCTCTGGAAATCGGGCACGTGCACCGTCGCCAGCGAACACCTCGTGAGCGACCAGTTCCTGCTTCGATTGGGCCGACTCCTTGACGCCGCTCAACCGCTGGACGCAGACGCGCCCCGAGTCGTGGCCGCGTGTTTCCCGGATGAACACCACCAGCTCGGCCTTCGAATCGTGGCCTGGCATCTGGCGCGCCATGGCGTGCGCGTGGTCTATCTGGGTTCGTCGATGCCGCTCGAAGATCTGGCGATCGCCTGCCGCACGTCGCGCCCACACGCCGTCCTCCTGTCGGTCACACGCCGGGCTGTCTTCACGCGTCACATGACGGCGCTCACCCGCCTGTTCCCCGAGACCGTGGTCGATCGCCTTTTCGTCGGCGGCCAGGGCGTGCCAACCGGTGCGCGAAGCACTGCCCATCGCATCGCGTTCCCGCACGACACCCCACTCGCGACCGTGGTACAGCGGATCGTCACGGACGTGGGCAGCGTCAAGCCGCGACCACGTGTGCGGCGGCCGACGGCACGATGAAAATCGCGCTCATCGTCGTGTTTGTCCTCTACGGCTTTCCGCTCTGGTCGCTGCGGTATCGCTGGCGCTCCACCGTTTACCGAACGACCGGCTGGCAGATCAATGTCTTGCCCTGGTTCGGTCACGACATCGCCGCGCTCTTCACCAACCGGTATTTCGTTACTGACGACGAGCGACGCATGGCGCGTCGATTCCGTTGGTACCTGGGCGGCTACGTCACGCTGCTGGGGCTGATCCTCGGAACGTGAGGGACAGACGCACGCTCACTTCTGGCCGCCGAACTGCTGGAACGGCTCCAGATCGAGAAATTCGCTGTGCTGACTGATATCGAGGCCGATCGCCTCCTGCTCCACGGGCACGCGCAACGTGAGTAATCGATCGGTCACCCAATAGAGCACGTATGACATCACGAACGCGAAGGCGGTGACCAGGACCAGGGCGACGAGGTGAAACAGCATGGTCCGCGTCTCGCCAGACATCAGCCCCACGTCGCGCGCCAGGAGTCCGGTAGCCAGCATGCCCACCATGCCGCCCACACCGTGGCAGGGAAACACGTCGAGCGTGTCATCAAGCGTTGACTTTGACTTCAGGTGCACGGCCCAGTTGCTCACCACCGCGGCCAACACGCCGATGAATACACTGTGTCCGATCGACACGAATCCGGCAGCCGGTGTAATGGCCACAAGGCCAACCACGGCACCGATGCACGCGCCAAGTGCGGATGGCCGTCGCCCGCGGGCGACGTCGAACAGGAGCCACGTCATCATGGCCGCGGCCGATGCCGTATTGGTCGTCACCACCGCCATCGCCGCGGTGGCATTGGCGCCGAGTGACGACCCGGCGTTGAACCCGAACCAGCCGAACCACAACATGCCGGTGCCGAGCAGGACGTACGGAATGTTCGATGCGACGTGCGGGCTGCCGTCCATGTGCACGCGGCGGGGACCGAGGAAGATCGCCCCTGCCAGCGCCGCGACACCCGCAGACATGTGCACGACCGTGCCCCCGGCGAAGTCGAGGACGCCCCACTGCCGCAGGAACCCTTCCGGATGCCACGTCCAGTGTGCGAGCGGGCAATACACAAAGATCGTGAACAGCGTCATGAACACCAGATACGAGGAGAAGCGGACGCGCTCGGCAAACGATCCGGTGATGAGCGCCGGAGTGATGACCGCGAACTTCAACTGGAACATCGCGAACAACGCGAGGGGAATCGTGGGCGCGAGGTCGGGGTGAGTGGCGCTACCCACACCCCGGAACATGAAAAATGTCATCGGGTTGCCGATGAGGCCGTGGTAACTGTCTCCAAACGCGAGGCTGAATCCGAACACGATCCAGATCAGACTCACCACGCCGAGCGCCACAAAGCTCTGCAGCATGGTGGAAATCACGTTCTTCCTGCTGACCATGCCGCCATAAAAAAATGACAGCCCCGGCGTCATGAGCAGCACGAGGCACGTGGCCGTCAGCAACCAGGCGGTGTCGCCTGAGTCGATCGGGCCGCCCGTCACAACTGGCGCCGACTCCGGAACAAACAGGGCCACCAGCGCACACAGCACCAGAATCAGAAATGGAATGGATTTCGTCAGGGTCATGGCAACGCGCAAAATATTATCCTGCGCGTCGTCGTGCGGGAAGAAGCCCGAAAAGAACTAGTGGAGCCTGAACTCCATCTGGATCACCACCAGGATCGGCACCGCCTGCCCCTGGAAACGTCCAGGGCGGAACAGCCACTGCCGGGCCGTCTTCATCGCTTCTTCATCCAGACCAAATGCGCGATCGAGCGACTTGCTGATCCGCACCTCGGTGATGACGCCATTGGTGCCCACCACGGCTTCGAGTTCCACCATGCCCTGAATCTTGGCGCGCATGGCCTCGGGTGTGTATTTGGGATCGATTTGGCGAAGGATGGTCGGGTTGGTCACGCCGCTGCCCGGTCGCATCGCGCCGCCGCCGAACCCGCCGCCGGTGCCGTCACCAATACCAGAGCCGCGTCCTGGCCCGGTGCCCGTGCCCACGCCCGTGCCACCACCGCCACCGGTGCCGGCTCCCAATGAGGGCGCAGCCGTGAGTCCCGACATCGTACCGGCCGTCGGCATGACCGCAGCCATCTGTACCGGCGCGACCAGCGCAGGGGGCGGCGGGACATCCACCTTGACTGGCTCAATCACCGGCGGCTTCGGTAATACGGCTTTCATTTCGAGTTTGGCCGGGGGCGTCGGAGAGGAGTTGCCGCCACCGCCGCCACCGCCGCCTGGACCGGCCGCCTGCACAAACACCAGGTTGTATTTTTCAATGGGCGTCGGCTGTGCAGCTTCCGGAGCCGGACGCAGCGCCAGGATCAGGAAGAACAGTGCGACCGCGCCGCCGTGGAGTGCGACAGACGTTGAGAACGCGCGCCCCATCTTGTGATGCGCGGGCGGCTGAAACATCGAACTTGCGCCGAGCCAGCCCTGCTCAACCTTGAGGGGAGCCGGAACGGTAGCCACAGGTGGCACAACAGGCCCACCGGGTACCGGCACGTTCGCAGGTGCGTTAGCGCTCATCGGACTGGGTGTCACCCCAAGTATACGCATCTCGGCCATTTATGGTGAATACTGCAAAAGCAATGCCCTCCGGCCTGTGCCAGGGGGTGGTAGAATGCACGTGGAGTGTCCCCATGTTCGGCAGCCTTGGTGTTCCCGAGTTACTCATCATCCTTTTCATCGTGATCCTGGTGTTTGGCGCCAGCCGCCTGCCCGAATTGGGCAAGGGGATCGGCAAGGGCATCCGGAACTTCAAGGACGCGACGAAAGACGGCCTGACCGACAAGCGCGACTCGTAAGAGCCGTTGGGCTAAATCACGAGCCGCTTGTCGCCTGCGCGGCGGGTCACTCGTTCTCTGTCGAGATACTCCAACAGGGGGATCGCAAACTTCCTGCTCACGCCAAACCGTGCCTTCGCCGACGCCACGTCAATGGTGGCGCCCGAACCGAGGCCCTTGACCTCCGCCTTAAGCGCCGTCAGCGTATCGGCGTGAAACCACAACACATCAAGACGTTGCACGCGACCTGCACTCTGCAGCGCGTGCAGTGCCTTCTGCACCACGGATGGTGACGCCTTGGCGAGCAGCGCAAGCGCGGCCACGTCTGGCGGCTGCACGCCCGCCGCCTTCAGGCCATCGTCGATTACCTGGCGCACGCGGGCATCATCTCCGGTCACGACGCGTGTATGCGACGCGAGCGCGAGGCGCTCGGTGCCCACCACCGCGGCACCCAATCCGGACAGGAGCGTCTCAAACACATCACCCGCCGCCACATGCGCACGCACCACCTCACGCGGCACGCCCACCTCGCCCGGGTGGTCGCGATGGAACGCGGCAAGCTGCGCGACGATGGCCGCGCGGGCCGCGGTGGCCGCAGCCGCGTCCACATGCCGGTCGGTGCTGTGTATCGCGTTGCCATCGGTCACGAGTCTTCGGAGGATGGCGTCGGCTTTGCCCGGGCTCAGCCCACCGCGGCGCACGAGATCACCCGCAGTAAGGCCTCGAAGCGCAGCATCGCTGAGCCAGGTCGTGACCCACGCGATCGAATCGTCAGCCGTCAAGGCCGCCAGCCGAGCCGCGGCGCCCTTGCGCCGAACTCCACCCGCCGCAGGCTCCGGATCCAGGACCACTGCGCCGCCGATGGTCATCACCGGCGACGCCGCGCGCAGCACCAGCCGATCCCCGCGCGTCAACACGGCGGGCGACGCCAGACGCAGGCGCGCGAGCGCCTGCCCACTCGGCGGCACTTCCACGTCGCTCGCGCCGGGGGGCACCGGCGTCCAGGCGTCAGCCGGCCGCGCGCGCACGGATGCAATCGACACCCGGCCCAACCAATCACCGGTGCCTTGATGCACGCGCACTCGCGCCCCGTGGCGCAGCGGCCGGGCGCCCGGCAGCAACTCGAGGCGCACGTCCACGCGTCGCGTCACGGCCAGCGTGCCTGGTGTGGCCAGGGTCATCCCGCGGGTCACCTCGGCGAGTGTCACGCCCCCAAGGTTCACGGCCACGCGTTGGGGCGCTGCCACCGATGCGGTCGTGCGCCCGTGCACCTGTAACCCGCGCACCCGCACCGGTTGGCCACCCGGCAACACCGCCAGCGCATCCTCGTCGTGCAGCGCACCAGAGACCAGTGTGCCGGTCACCACGGATCCAAACCCGCGGATGCTGAAGGCGCGATCGATCGGCAGCCGCGTGATGCCGCGCTCGGCCACCGGCGGCGCCTCTGCCACCAGCCCGGCAATCGCCTCTCGCAAACGGTCCAGTCCCTGCCCCGTGTGAGCCGACACCGCGATGACGGGCGCGGCCTCAAGCGCACTACCCGCCACAAGCTCGCGCGCTTCAAGTTCCGCCAGCTCGATGGTGTCTGCGTCGGCGGCATCGGCCTTGGTGATGACGATGAGGCCGCGCGACATGCCGAGGAGTCGGCAAATCTCGAAGTGCTCACGGGTCTGCGGCATCACCGACTCGTCGGCGGCCACGACGAGCAGCACGGCGTCCAACCCTCCGGCGCCGGCCAGCATGGTGCGCACGAATTTTTCGTGACCCGGCACATCCACAAACGCGACCTCGACGTCGCCGATGGTGGCGTGCGCAAACCCAAGCTCGATCGTGATGCCCCGCGCCTTTTCTTCCTTCAGGCGATCGGGATCGGTGCCGGTGAGCGCCTGCACCAGCGCGCTCTTGCCGTGGTCGATATGCCCCGCCGTGCCGATGACCAGCGTCTTCACGTTCGGATGTTCACCATGAAGGTCCATGAAGATCCATGAAGATTCACCAGATGTCGGGCGAGCACTCTGAAAGCGCGGGGTTGAGGGCCCGGCTCCGCCGGGGCCGCACGATCGGAGGGACGTCACACACGAACGCAGCGCAGGGCAAAACGACCTCTGAGGTAATTACCGTCGCACAATTACCGGTAATTACCTCAGAGGTCGTTTTGATCTCCCGGCTGTGTTCGTGTGTGACGTCCCTCCGATCGCGCGTGCCGCCGAAGGCGGCACTCAACCCCGCGCCTTCATGGAGCTTCATGTCCTTCATGGTGAATATCCTGTCAGCGCTTCTTGCCGCGTGCGGCTTTCTTGAAGGCGCGCTCGCGCGGGCCCGGGCGCTTGCTGCTCTTGGCGGCGGGCTTGCCGCGTGTGGCTGGGCGCCGCTCGCCCTTGCGGGACTCGGGCTTGCGGGGCTCGGCGCGGCTGTGGCGCGGGCCTCGATTGCGCTCGGATTGCCTCACGGCGTCGAGAATTTCCGTGAGCCCGAGATCGATCAGGCGGCGTTCAAGATCGACGCGAATCAACTGCACGGCCACTTTGTCGCCCAGCCGATAGGTGCGGCCGTTCTTTTCGCCCCGCAGCAAGTGGGCCTTCTCGATGAACCGATAGTAGTCGTCGGCCATCGTGGACACATGGACCATGCCTTCGACGAAGTGCTCCACCAGTTCGATGTGCAAGCCAAACGCCGTGACGCCGGTGACAAACCCGGTGAATTCGTCGCCGACTTTGTCGGCCATGAACCGCACCTTCTTCCACTGCACCAGTTCCCGCTCGGCATCCACGGCGCGGCGCTCGCGCTCTGACGTGTGCCGGCCAACTTCCGGCAGGTCCTCGGTCAGCTCGGCGCGCCGTTCTTTCGAGACGCCATGACGCGACTCGCGCAGGGAACGATGGACGACGAGGTCCGGGTAGCGACGGATCGGCGACGTGAAATGCGCATAGTGCGCCGTGGCCAGACCGAAGTGGCCCACCGGCGTCGGATCGTAGCGGGCCTTCTGCATCGTGCGCAGCATCAGCATCGCGATCGGCTTTTCTTCCGGTTTGCCCTTGATCTTCTCCACCAGCTTCTGGAAATGCCTGGGCTCGAGGTTGTCGGCCGGTCCCGACAGCGAATACCCGAGCGCGCCGATGAACTCCTCGAAGCTCTCCACCTTCAACGGGTCGGGCGCTTCGTGAATGCGATACAGCGTGGGCATGCCGTGCGTTTCGAGATGTTCGGCCACGGTCTCGTTCGCCAACAGCATGAACTCTTCGATCAGGCGATGCGCGACGTTCCTCTCAGCGGCCACAATCGCGGCCATCTCGCCATCTTCGCCAAACTGGATTTCCGATTCCTTCAGATCAAAATCCACCGAGCCGCGACGCCGCCGGCGCTGGTTGAGGATCTCGAATAGCGCGTGCATTCGCTCGAACATCGGCACCAGCGCGTGGTACTTCGCGCTGACGACTGGATCGCGGTCCGTCAGGATCTGGCTCACTTCGGTGTAGGTCATGCGCGCGTCACTGTGGATCACGCCGTCATGCATCTCGTAGCGCACCACGCTACCGTTGCGCTGATCCACCTCCATCAGGCACGACTGCACCAGACGATCGACTCGCGGCTTCAGGCTGCACAGCCCGGTGGAGAGCTCTTCCGGGAACATATGCACCGCGCGCTCAGGGAAATACACCGACGTGCTGCGCTCGTACGCATCTTCGTCGAGCGCAATCCCCTCTGTCACGTAGTGCGAGACGTCGGCAATGTGCACGGCCAGCCAGTAGTTGCCATTGGCCAACCGGTCAATCGAAATGGCGTCGTCGAAATCGCGCGCGTGCTCGCCGTCGATGGTGACGGTCTGCCACTCGCGGAAGTCGGTGCGGCGCTCACGGTCGCGCGGTTTGACTTCGGTGCCAAGCCGAGTCGCTTCGGCCACGGCCGCGGCACTGTGCACATCCGAGATGTTGTATTTGCGGATGATGACGGTCGTATCCACGCCTGGCGCGTTCACATCACCCAGCACTTCGGTAATCCGCCCCTGCGCCGGACGGGTGGCGGTGGGCCACGTCGTAATCGTCAGCGTCACCATCTCGCCCGGCTTCGCCCCGAGCGCAGCGCCCGGCATCACCTCCACGTCCATCACCAGCCGGCGGTCGAAGGGCACGACGAACCCGCGCTTCTGCGCGTCCACTTCATACCGGCCCACCACCGACGATGTGCCACGCTCGAGGATGCGCACAATGCGGCCTTCGGCCCGGTTGTCGTCGCGCGAACGTTCCACGCGCACCACCACCCGGTCGCCATGCATGGCCTGGTTGAGGTTGGCGCCTGCAATGAAGATGCTGGTGGGGCCGTCTTCGGGTGGCCGCTCCGCGTCCACAAACCCGAACCCGCGCGGATTCGTCGACACGCGGCCGACCACCAGATTCATCCGGTCTGGCAGGCCGAATCGGGCGCCCCGAATCTCAATTAACTCGCCGGTGTCCACCAGGCGACCGAGGGCGCGTTTGAAGGAGGCCCTCTCTTCCCGCGGCCACTTCAGCCGCTGCAGCAGTTCCTTGACCGTGGCCGGATGGTCCACTTTGTCCCGGATCTGCTCCAAAATCTGTTCGTCTGACTGCATTCTCTTATCTCTTGTGCGGCTGTGCTAGGTGCTGGTGTGCTGGGTGCTGGGTGCTGTGTGCTGTGTGCTGTGTGCTGATGTGCTGGGTGCTGGGTGCTGGGTGCTGGGTGCTTGGTGCTGATGTGCTTAAGTGTAGTCCCCACCCAACCGGGCGGGGGGTTTGGAGGTCTACTCCGGTGGTGCCGAAGGTTGTCGCGATAGCCATGACCCCCACCGACGACTTCGTGTCGGACGAGCGGGTCTTCACCGGTGACACGCCCGAGGTTCGGGCGTTGGTGGCGGCTGCCCGCGAAGGCGACCGCGCCGCATTTGACCAGATTGTCTCGGTCTACTATCGCGCGGCCTTCCGGATGGCGCTGGCTGCGCTCAAACGCCGCGAAGATGCCGAGGATGCCACGCAGGATGCTTTTGTCCTGGCCTGGCGCAAGGTCTCGCATTTCCGGGGCGACTCCAGCTTCAAGACCTGGCTCTTGACCATCGTCTGGCGCCAGGCGCTCGACCGCCGAAAATCGCGAACCCGTTGGTGGCAGCGCTCGTCGTCGCTCCGGCACGACGATGACGCGCGAGACGATGAGGTGGACCGTTTGGCGAGTCTGGATGCGGATCCGGAGCGCCGGGCCGAGGCGAGACATCGAGTGCGGCAGGTGCGATCGGCCATCGAAGGCCTCTCTCCCAAGCTGCGCGACACACTGCTGCTCGCCGCCTCGGGTGAATACGGTTATGACGAAATTGCCGAGATCCTCGGCGTGCCGCTGGGCACCGTGAAGTGGCGTGTGGCCGAGGCCAGACGGATTATCAGTGCTCAGTGCTGAGTGCTCAGTGCTCAGTGCTCAGTGCTCAGTGCTCAATGCTCAATGCTCAATGCTTTTAGAGTGAGGAGAGATCGATGGATGAAATCAATCGCGTCGCGCGGATGATGGTCGACGCCGAACCGGCGGTCGATCTGGCCGCTCGCATTCGTGCGCGGCTCGACCAGGTGCAGAGACACGGGCGCGCGCCATCGTGGTGGCGAGTGGCCGTGCCGCTGGGCGCGGTGGCTTCGCTTGCGCTCGCGATCGGCTTCGCCGTCCAGGGTCCAGGGTCCAGGGTCCAGGGCTTGCCCGCCGTAGCGCACAGCGCGGAGGCGGGTCCAGAAGTCCAGGGTCCAGAGTCCAGAGTCCAGGGTCCTTCCGACAGTTCGCCATTTCGGACATTGCCCCCACTTCGCCATTACAGTGGCGCGCAGCGCTCATCAGTGAGCGCGCTGTCAATGGAAGAATCGGCGTGGATGGAGCGTCGGATTGCGGCGCTCGAGCCGGTTGATGCGTTGCGGATGGAACACCTGACGTATGAATCGATCCAACCTGAAGCGCTCTCGATCACTCCACTCCTCTTGACGGCGATGCGCACGGATGGTGCGGACATCGATCGCCAGAACAACCGGTAACTTTTTCCAAGGAGCGTTATGCGACGTCCGACTTCTCTTCTGATCCTGACACTGCTCGTAGCTGCGCCGGCGATGGCACAAACCGCGCCCACACTCCGGCCGCCGAGCGGCGTGGCTGACCCGATGATGACCCCGCCTGCGATGGCCCCCACGCCAATGCCGGGACAGACCGCGCCGTCCGCCACAGCGCCCACACCGGGCCAGACCGCGCCACCGCGCGCCGAGACACCGCGCGCGCCGCAAATTGCCTCGCCAGACAATCGGCCGCTCGGAGCTGTCAACATCAGACTTGAGCTCGCGATCACCGACACGTACTCGGGAACGCCGGTGAAGAAAGCCGTGTCGCTGCTCGTCCTCAACGGCAACAGCGGAATGATTCGCACCACGAACTACGAAGCCGATCAGGCCACTCTCAACGTGGACGCCATGGCGAATGCGTACCAGAACGGATTGATTTCGGTGCGGCTCACATTCGATTACCAGCCGGCGCCGGGAAAAGACAGCCAGGGCAGAACCACCAGATCGCCGAGACTCAACGAGTCCATCACGGTGGTCCTGCAGGACGGAAGGATGCTGATGGTCTCTCAGTCGGCCGATCCGGGCAGCGACCGAAAGGTGACGGCGGAGTTGACGGCGACCATACTGAAGTAGCGCTTCGCTGCCGCCGTGGCGTAATGGCGAAATGTCAGAAATGACCGAAGTGGCGAAATGTCAGACAAACCAATGCAGGGAAGAATGTTCGAATGTTCAAGGCGCGCAATGAACGAATGACCTTGGAGCAGCAGATTCAACCATTAGTCATCAAGAACATTCGAGCATTCTTCCCTGCAATGGTTTGTCCGACACTTCGCCATTTCGGACATTTGTGGCATTTCCCCATTACCGCGAGGGCGCAGTGGGTTCCGCGAACGCCGTCAGCGCCTTGAGCGCCTCATCGCCCGAGTTCCTCGCGCCTCCGTCGAGCGACGAGGCCAGGCGCTGAGCATCGCGCAGACTTGCGAGAGGAATCTCGAGGCGGCCGGCGCGTTCGGCCTGGCCCACCTCCCTGAGCGCGGTCTGGATACGCTCGATCACGACCCGGGCCGCTTCATAGCGGCGGCTCGCATCCCCGAAGTTCACCAGGAAGATCTGCACCTGCCCATCCAGGATGAGGGCGCGCGCCTCCATAAGGTCCGCTCGCTGCACCGCGTCCCGGCGCGCCTGCTCCACATCCGAGCGGCCCGACGAGCCGTAGATCCAGCCAGACAGTCCAACGACCACGACAGCGGCAGCGATCCAGGAAAGAAATTTGATGGACACGTACTAGTGAAGCGTTTCCGGGTCTGTCCACGCCGAGAGATTGGTGATCGTATCGATGCGGCGCAGCAACTGGGCGATGACGTCGCAGGCATCATCACGCTGGCATAGCTGATCAATCTCGGCCAGGATCCGGCCCAGCGCGTCTTCGGCCTGCGCCACGGCCAGCTCCGAGTAGTACTCGCGTTGCTGGTCCAGGCACTGGTGATGTTTGAGGAATTCTTCGCGGAAAAAGGCGGCTCGGCAGTGGCACAAGGCTCCGGCCAAAGGCCAATGGAACATCTTGGCTTCGACGCTGTTCAGGCGGGACTTTATAGCCATGCGCGAGTGAGCAAATTCAGTCTAGGCAGGACGGGTCACCAGTGTCAATACCGACCACTTCCGTCCAATTACCCTGAGCGAGTCGAAAAATTACCCGATACGCGCCTTCAGAATCTCGCCGGCCACCGCCGGGTTGGCCTTCCCTTTGGACGCCTTCATCACCTGCCCTACCAGGAAGCCGAACGTCTGCATCTTCCCCGCGCGGTACTGCGCCACCGGGTCGGGGTTGGCCGCCACCACCGCGTCCACGATCGCTTCAAGCGCGGCCGTGTCGCCGATCTGGGCCAGCCCCTTGGCGTCCACGATCGCGCGGGCCGACTGACCGGTTTCCCACATGGCTTCGAAGACGTCCTTCGCCGCAGAACTGCTGATCACCTGGCTGTCCACAAGCCCCGTGAGCTCAGCGAGCGCCGCAGGCCCGAAGGGCACGGCGGCCACGCTGTCGCGGCCCACCTCCTTGAGCTTGCGGCGGATTTCGCCCTGGATCCAGTTGCTGGCGGTCTTGGCCGCAGCGCCTGCAGACACGGCGGCTTCAAAAAAATCCGCCGCACCCGGAATGAGGCGCACCAGCACGTCTGCGTCGTAGTCGCTGATCCCATGGGCCGCCACCAGCCGCGCCTGACGGGCCTCGGGCAACTCGGGCATCGACGCGGTGACCCGCGCCACCCACGCCGCGTCCACCTGCAGCGGCGGCAGGTCGGGCTCGGGGAAATAGCGGTAGTCGTGCGCGCCTTCCTTGCTCCTCATGGATTCGGTCGTGCCGGTGTCGCTGTTCCACAGACGGGTTTCCTGCTCGACCCGTCGGCCCGATTCGAGCACCGCACGCTGCCGGGTGATTTCGTATTCGAGCGCCTTCTGCAAAAAGCGGAAGGAGTTGACGTTTTTGACTTCGGCCTTGGCGCCCAGCGTCGTCTCCCCCACCGGACGCAGCGACACGTTCGCGTCACACCGCAGGCTGCCTTCTTCCATGTTGCCGTCGTTGACGCCGATGGCCACCAGGACCTCACGCAGGCGGCTGAAACACATCGCGGCGTCGGCCGCGGTGCGCAGGTCAGGCTCGGTGACGATTTCAATCAGTGGCACACCCGCACGATTGAAGTCGAGCAGCGTCTGGCGGTCGGACTCGGGAAATCCATGATGGAGCGACTTGCCGGCGTCCTCCTCCATATGAATGCGCGTCAGGCGCACCGTGGTGTCGCCAATGCGCACCTCTCCGCCCGTGGCCAGCGGCCTGTCGTACTGGGAGATCTGATAGCCCTTCGGCAGGTCCGGATAGAAGTAGTTCTTGCGGGCGAAGATCGACGTGGCATTCACCGTGCTGCCCAGCGCCACCGCCGCCCGGATCGCAAATTCCACCGCCTGCCTGTTGAGCACCGGCAACGCGCCTGGCAGCCCCAGGCACACTGGACACACGTGCGTGTTCGGCGCGGCCCCAAACGTGGTGGCGCACCCGCAGAAGATCTTGGTCGCGGTCAGTAACTGGCAGTGAATCTCGAGCCCGATCACGGGCTCGAGATGCACGGGCACCTAGGCCACCGGCCCGGCGCTTTTCACAGCGGCCGACGCCGTCGCCTCAAACGTCTTGAAATTCTCGATGAACATCGCCGCCAGCTTCTTCGCCTGCGCGTCGTACGCCGCCTGGTCCTTCCAGGTGTTGCGCGGTCGCAGCACTTCGGGCGGCACGTTCGGGCAGCTCGAGGGCACATCGAGATTGAAGATCGGATCGCGGTCGTAACCCACATGATCGAGCGCGCCCGAGAGGGCCGCGTTGATCATCGCGCGGGTGTGCGCAATCTTCATGCGCGATCCCACGCCGTACGCACCGCCCGTCCATCCCGTGTTCACCAGCCACACACGCGCCTGGTGCTTGGCAATGCGTTCACCCAGCAACCGCGCGTAGACGTTCGGGTCCCACACCATGAACGGCGCGCCGAAGCAGGTGCTGAACGTCGCCTTCGGCTCCGTCACTCCGCGCTCGGTGCCCGCCACTTTCGCGGTGTAACCGGACAGGAAGTGATACATCGCCGCTTCGGGCGACAGCCGCGAGATCGGCGGCAACACGCCAAACGCGTCGGCCGTCAGCATCACCACGTTGGTGGGATGGCCCGCCTGGCCCGACGGCACCGCGTTGTCGATGAACGTCAGCGGATAGGCACCGCGGGTGTTTTCCGTGAGCGCCGCGCTGTCGAGATCGAGTTCACGGGTGATGGGGTCGATCACGACGTTTTCGAGCACAGTGCCGAACCGCCGCGTCGTGGCATAAATCTGCGGCTCCGCTTCCGCCGACAGCTTGATCATCTTGGCGTAGCAGCCGCCTTCGAAGTTGAAGACGCCATGCGAGCTCCATCCATGCTCGTCGTCGCCAATCAGCTGCCGGTGCGGATCGCTCGAGAGCGTGGTTTTGCCGGTGCCGGACAGGCCGAAGAAGAGCGCCACTTCCCCGTCCGGGCCGACGTTGGCCGAACAGTGCATCGGCATGGTGTCGCGCAGGGGCAGCAGGTAGTTCATCACGGTGAAGATCGACTTCTTGATTTCACCGGCGTAGTTGCTGCCGCCAATCAGCACGCGCTTCTTCGCGAAGTTGAGCAGGATGAACGTCTCGGAGTTCGTGCCATCAACGGCCGGGTCGGCCTTGAAGCTCGGAATGTCGATCACGGTGAACTGCGGCTCGTGCTGCAGTCGCGCTTCCGCGTTGGGTTCACGGATGAACATCGTGCGGGCAAACAGGTTGTGCCACGCCTTCTCGGTGATGATCCGGATCGGCAGGCGAAACGTCGGGTCGGCGCCGGCCCAGCAGTCCTGCACAAACAAATCCATGCCCTTGAGCGACGCGAGCATGCGCTTTTCGAGGCGGTCGAAGTTCTCAGCGCCGATGGGCTTGTTGACCTTGCCCCAATCCACGTTCTGCTCACTCGACGCTTCCTTGACGACGAACTTGTCATTCGGCGAGCGGCCGGTGTGCGGCGCGGTGTTGCACACCAGCGGGCCGTCCGCAGTCAGTGTGCCTTCGCCGCGTCGAATGGCCTCCTCATAGAGCGCAGCGACGCTCAGATTCCAATGCGCATTGGCGCCTTCGATCCCGAGGACCGATAACTCAACCTTCCGACTGGATCCCGTCATACGAATAACTCCTTTGGAGCGTAAATAAACGCTCAATCGTAGCGCGTCCTGAGGTGCGCTGCCAAGGGGTGGCCCGGACGCGGCGGGCGGCTCAGAGCAGGGCGCCCAGAGTGGTCACCAGGGCCCGGCGAAGGACGCGAAGATCATAGGGGGGCGAGAGCGTGACTTCCGCGGTCTCGCGCAGGAACCGCCGCGCCTCATCATCGGCGGGGCCGGTGCCGATGGCCACCAGCCGAACGCGGCCGTTCAGGGTCGCCCAGGCCTCGCGCCAATACTGGGGGTCGGCGTTCACCATGCTCTGGTCGATCAACGCCAGTCCAAGTTCTCCTTCCGCCAGGCTCTCAATGGCCTCGCGGGCATTCCGCGCCAGGCGCACCGACAGCCCCCACCCGCCCAGCGCCGCGCCGATAAAATCGCGCGTGACCGCGTCGCCGTGCGCCACCAGCACCAGGGGAGGCCGCCGGCCCTCGACCAGGGGCGACCGGACCGGCAGCCGGATGAAGAACGTCGTTCCGACCCCGACTTCGCTTGTCACAATCACCTGGCCGCCGTGGTCGCGCACGATGCCATACACAATCGACAGGCCCAGCCCGGTGCCTTCGCCGACGCCGCGGGTGGTGAAGAAGGGATCGAAGACGCGGGCAAGATTCGAGGCCTCGATGCCGTGCCCCGAGTCAGCGACCGATATCACCACGGCGCCGCACTCGGCATCGAACCGCGCCGTCACTTCCAGGCGTTTGGTGGGGGCGGACGTCATCGCCTGCTCGGCGTTCAACACCAGATTCAGCAGCGCCTGCTGCAGCTGCCCGCCGTCGATGTAGAGCGGAGGCAGGTCATCGGTGAACTGCGTCACCACCTCGATGCCCTTGAGGCGCGAGTCATAGGCGCGCAGGTCCGCCACGCGCCGGCACAGGTCCGCGATGTCGTGTTCCTCACGCTCGGCCGTCTGCTGGCGCGCGAACGTCAGCAGACTGCGCACGATGCGCGCGGCGCGCTCGGACTCCGACAGAATGCGCGTCACGTCGTCCATCAAGCCGCCGGTCTCCGCAGCGAGCTTGGGATTGGCCGCCATCTCCTCATGCACCAGCTGGGCGTAACCGATGACACTGGTCAGCGGATTGTTCAACTCGTGCGCGACGCCGGCCACGAGCTGTCCAATTGCCGAAAGTTTTTCGGCCTGCACCAGTTGGGCCTGGGTGGTGTGCAACCGGTCCACGGTCGCCACCAGTTCCGCATTCGTCGCCGACACTTCCTGGCTGAGGCTGCGCAGCTGCCGGGCGCGCTGGCGCTCCCGGGTGATTTCTTTTGCGAACTGCACGGCCGCACCCGAGGCATCGGGCACCGGCAGTGTGGTCACCGTGAATATCCGGCCGTCGCTCGTGGTGATCTCTTCATCCACTCGCTGGTCATCACGAATGGCGCGACCGACGAGGCAATTCGGGCAGCCGCCGCCGCACAGTCCGACCTCCGCGCAGGTCCGCCCGCGCGTTTCACGAATCTCCCATCCACACAGCGCCGCCAGCGCTGCGTTGGTGCGCATCGTGCGCGACCGGGAATCAAACAGCGCGATGGGATCACTGATGGCGTCGAAGGTGCGCTCCCACTGGACTTTCGCGCGGAAGACGCGTTCGTACAGCTGACCATTGGCGACGGCAACGCCAAACTGACGGCCGATCGTGCGCAACACACGTCCGTCGTCCACTGAGAACCGCTGCGGCACTGTGGAGTTGACGGTCAACACCCCGAGGACGTCCTGCCCGGCCACCACGGGCACCGAGATGGTGCTCGACACCGGAGGGTCGGAGGGGCCGGCCGAGGCGTCCTGCCGATCGGCATTTTCGCAAACCGCCTCGGCGGCCTCGACGGTGCCGCCGACGGCCGAGTGCACCACCAGTGCGCCGCCATCGAGCGGCCGCAATCGCAGGATGGCCCATCGGGCGTCATACGCTTCGGCGACGCGCTCAAGCCCGTGCCGAAGCGCTTCGCCCACATCGGTCGTGACGTTGACGGCGGCGGCCACGTCGTTGAGCAATCGCAGTTCCCATGTCAGTCGCTGTCGCTCAATCCCGCCGCGCCGCCGCTCGAGCGCGCGGTCCACGGTGGCAAACAGCTGCACCGGATCAAACGGCTTGAGCACAAACGCAAAGACGTCCTGTTCGTAGCTTTCGAGTGCACTCGACAGGCGGCGATCGTCGGAGATGATGATCGCCTCGGTGCTCGCGTCTTTCTCGCGCACCCGCTTGATGACCTCCAGGCCCGACACAGCCCCGAGCCGCAGATTGACGACCGCGACCGAAAAACGATGGGTGGCCAGCGTGAGGTTGGCCTCCTCGAGCGACTGGACGGCGATGATCTCCAGGCCCCGCGCGCGCCCGACGTGCGTCAGCACCCCGAGCACATACGGATCATCATCAACAACCAGAACGGGGTCAGGGGTCATGCCAGGGTGCCATCAACTGCTGCAGTCGGCGGTCTAAGATACGACGAAATGCCGCGATTCCCGAAACGCCGACACGCGGCCAAGGCCCTACTCTCGGTGGTGGTGGGACTCACAATCGCGTGCGCGCCTTCCACCGCGCGGTTCCCCGGCGACGTCGCGACCGGCGTTCCTGCCCGATTGCGCGTGCAGGTCGCCGGTCAGGTCAAGGTCGTTGCGCTTGACGACTACGTCCTCGGTGCCGCGTTGTCCGAGGTCACGCCCGTGTCGGAATCCGATCGCGTGGCTGCAACCGTGTACGAGGTGCAGGCCATCATCGCCCGCACGTATGCCGTGGCACAGGCCGGACGACATGCGCCCGAAGGATTTGACGTCTGCGACCGCACACACTGCCAGCTGTACGAGCCCGGGCGCATTGCCACATCGCGCTTCAGTGCGATCGCGCGCGCGGCCGTCGCCCGCACGTCCGGCCGGATCCTGCGCTTCAACACCCGGCCCGCGCTCACACTGTTTCATTCCGACTGTGGCGGCCACACCACCACACCGGCCGACGCCTGGGGCGGCACGGCCCTTCCCTACCTGCCGGCCCGGCAGGATGAGACCGGAAGCCCGCACCGGACCTGGCAGTTTTCCGCCACCACCGAGGAGTGGGTCCGGTTGCTCGCAACCGATGCCCGCACAGATCCGGGTGCCCGACTCACCGGGCTCGTGATCGGCCAGAGGGACACCTCCGGCCGCGCCACCCAGGTCCGCATCGACGGCGATCGTGACCGGCACGTCAGCGGCGAGACACTCCGCGCCGTGGTGGCCACCCAACGTGGGGTTCGGTCCTTCATGAGCACCCTCTTCGAGATTGAGCCAACGCCCGACGGCTTCCTGGTCACGGGCCGCGGGTTTGGCCACGGCGTGGGCTTGTGCCAGGTTGGGGCCATTGCCCGAGCCCGAGGCGGCGCCTCGGTCACCGCCATCCTCGCCCACTACTATCCGGGGGCCCGCTAGCGGAGCGAAAACGACCTCTGAGGTAGTTTTCGGTACACATCACGTCGAAAACTACCTCAGAGGTCGTTTTCCAGAGGTCGTTTTCGCGCCGTAAACACCGCCTGAAATTGGGCGTATTCTAGCTTCAGAGGTTGCGCCATCAGTTCTGAAACGCCGAGGGAAGCCGATACTCGCGTCGCGATAGCCGTCAAAGCCTTCCAGGCTGCCGGCCAGTTGGACCAGGCGCGGGAGAAGTACGCCGAGCTGGTGGAGCGCCATCAGCGGCGGGCAATCCGGATTGCGTTTCACTACATGCGCGAGGCCGCCGACGCCGAAGAGGCCGTGCAGGATGCCTTTGTCAAGGCCTACACGCACATGGGCACGTTCAGGGAAGACCTGCCGTTTGAGGTCTGGTTCACGCGGATTCTCATCAATGGCTGCCTGGACCGGCTCAAGGCCCGGCGCCGTCGTGAACGGTGGATCGCTCGCCCGACGGTTGATGCCGATGGCGTGGAACGCGACCCGGCCGAGCACCTGCCCTCGAGGGGCCCAAGTCCCGAGGACCAGGTCCTGCAGGACGAGCGGCGCCGACGGTTGAAAGCGGCCATGACGGAGTTGCCGGAGCGGCAACGTCTGGTGTTTGTATTGAGTCATTTTGAGGGGCGGACGTCGCGGGAAGTCAGTTCGATGACCGGGCTGAATGAATCCACCGTGCGCGTCCACCTCTTCCGCGCGATTCGCCGGCTGCGTACGTTGCTGTCGGGCCAGAGCGTGGCAGGGACAAAGGGTAAAGGGAGGGTTCGACATGCGGCTCGCTGACGTAATACTTCGTCGAGGGCATCTCTCGGAAAACGCACTGGTGGAGGTGTGGAGCACGGGCGTGCGGCCCAGCCACCTCGACCGCTGCGATATTTGCGCGGAGCGCGCGGTGGACATGAGCCGCTGGCTCGAAGATGTGCGAGACATGGGCGCGGCTGAAGCCGATGCCGTGTTCCCGGAAGAGCGCTTGGCCGCCCAGCGCAGTCAGGTCCTGCAGCGGCTGGAATCGCTGGACCGCCCGGCCAAAGTCATCAGCTTTCCCGCGCGCGCGGTGCGCCACTCGGATGCCGCCGACCGCCGAGTCAGCCCAGGCTGGCTGGCGGCTGCCGCGGCCGCCGGCCTGGCGATTGGCATCGTCAGCATCGAGTTGAGCCACTCCTTTGAAACGGACTCCGCTCCAACAACCCAGGTGGCCGACGGCGCCGCCAACGGTCAGCCCTCGGGGCTGGGAACAGTGATCGACGCGTCCATCCTCGAGGACGACCCCTATTCACGCACGCAGTTGGGTTCGCTTGAGGCGATGGACGAGATGACGCCCCGGTTGATTGACGTGGTTGCCATCAAACGCTGACGCTCGGGCTTTAGGTACAATGGGCGGTCAGCCATGCCGCCGATCATCTTCCGGAAGGGCCTCGATATGAAGGCCGCGGTCGCCGACCAGCTGGCCCAGGCGTATCACAGCCGCATCGTCGACGACCTTCGGTCTGCCGGCTACGTCCGGACGCACGGCCGGCTCACCATCCACCTCGCGCGCGAATTCGGCTTTTGCTACGGCGTTGAACGAGCGGTGGACTACGCGTACCAGACGCGGAAAAAATTCCCCGACTCCCGGGTGTTCCTGACGGGCGAGATCATCCATAACCCGCATGTCAACAATCAGTTGCGGGCACAGGGCATCCGCTTCCTGACCGACCCTGGCGAAGACCGAACGACCCTCGGCCACGACGATGTGGTCATTCTGCCGGCGTTTGGCGTGTCGGTGGACGATATGGTCCGCCTGGACCGGCAGGGGTGCACGCTGGTGGATACCACGTGCGGGTCGGTGCTGACGGTCTGGAAGAACGTGAAGCGGTATGCCCAGGACGGCTTCACCTCGATTATTCACGGCAAGCTGCACCACGAAGAGACGCGCGCCACCGCCTCGCAGGCGAGCCTGTTTCCAGACGGCCATTACCTGGTCGTGCTCGACAAAGGCGAAGCCGCCGAGGTGTGCCGTTACATTGTCGAGGGCGGCGATCGATGGGCGTTTTTGGAGCGATTTGGGCCGGCCGCGTCGCCGGGGTTCGACCCTGACCGGCACTTGCTTCGGATCGGCTGCGCCAACCAGACAACGATGCTGATGGCCGAGTCGCTCGAGATCGGTGAGATGTTCAGGGCGGCCATGGAGGCTCGCCACGGCGCCTCCGCCGTGGACGACGTGTTCCGGTCGTTTGACACCATTTGCAGCGCCACCCAGGAGCGGCAGGACGCCGTGATTGCCTTGCTCGACGAGGCGCCCCTGGACCTGATGGTGGTGATCGGCGGCTACAACAGCAGCAATACCTGCAATTTGGCAAAGATTTGCGCCGAGCGGTGCCCCACGTTCCACATTGCCGAGGCGGACTGTCTTGTCTCGGCCACCGAGGTGCGTCACCGGCGCATCGGGGCCCCCTCCACCTCTGCGGTCGCGGAAACCGTGGCCCGAGACTGGCTGCCGGCGAATCGTCCCCTGGTGATCGGCCTGACGGCCGGGGCCTCGACCCCGAATAATGTCGTCGGGCAGGTCGTGGCCCGGCTTGAAGCCCTGGCCGGCTCGTAAACGCCGGTTTTGACACAGGCGTAAGAAGAAGCGTGAAGATTCAGATTCCCTCCCCCCCCATTGCCCGAACGATTTGGCTCGGCGCCCTGACGCTGAGCCTGGTGGTGTTGGCGGCTGATGGACGTGTCGCCTCGTCTGCCAGGGATGAGGCCCACGGAAACCGCTGGGCGTGGTCGAGGTCGCAGCAGCCCCCCCAGGCCGCCCGTCCAGACTCGCAGCGCCCCCCGTCGCAGCCGAGGGTGCCGTGGTGGAAAGACGCGGCCGTGATCAAGGAAATCAGCCTGACACCCGAGCAGGCGGCCCGGATCGACTCAGTCTGGCGGAAGCGCGAGACCGAGATGCACGGCGTGGCCATGGAGGCCAAGAAACAGCAGGACGAACTGACGCGGCTCGTGGCAGAGCGCAAGGTGGGCGTGGACGTCATTGGCCTGCAGTTTGACCGCAACGAGGCGTTGCGATCGATGCTGGCGAAGTCACGCGCCATTGCGCTCTATCAGACGTCGCTCATCCTGACCACTGAACAGAACAATGCCCTGAAGGCCATCGGTGAACGTAATCGACGCGAACGACGTTAGGTTTCACGACAATAAACTCTCGCAGCCGCCTGGTGATGGCGACTGCCCAGACGGAGCAACGAATGAATAAGCAGATGTCGAAAATGATGGTGTGGGCGGTGGTGGCTGCGGTGATGCCCGTGGCGGCCGTGACGGCGCAGCAGCAGGCGGCCGGTGGTGGTGTACAGGCGACCTTGGCTCAGGACCAGTATGTGGTCGGCCGCGCATTGCCACCCGATACGCCGGGGACGCAGCGAGTGGACCTGTCGCTTGAAGCGGCAATCGCCCGGGCGCTTGAAAACAACCTCGACATCGCGCGCGAAAAACTCAATCCGCAGATGCAGGACTATTCGCTGCAGGCGGCGCGTGCGGCGTTCCGGCCCACGCTGAACGGCAACCTCAGCTACAACAACGCCTCACAGCAGTCCACGTCGCAGCTCGACGGTGGCGCCCGCACCAGCACGAAGCGCATGTCGTTTGGTTCGTCGATGAGCCAGCGCCTGCCCTGGCAGGGCGGCCAGGTGTCGTTCAACTTCAGCAACAGCCGCACGGCGACCGATAACTCGTTCAGCACGCGCAACCCGAACTTCTCGTCGAACCTGACCTTCCAGTACACGCAGCCGCTGCTGGCGGGCCGCACGATTGACAGCCAGCGAAACGCGCTCGACACGGGACAAATTCAGCGCCAGATTACCGACATCGCGCTGGTGAGCCAGATCGAAAACATCAAGAACCAGGTGCGCACGGCCTACTGGGCGCTGCGCCAGTCGATCGAGGCCATCGAAATTCAGAAGCGGTCATTGGACCTCTCGCGCCGCAACTACGACGACAACAAAACCAAGGTGGAGGTCGGCACCGTCGCCGAAATCGATCTGGTGCAGCTCGAGTCGCAGATTGCGACCGGTGAGCAGAACCTGCTCGCCACCGAAATCGCATGGCGCAATGCCGAAATTGCCTTCAAGCGCCTGCTCGTGAGCAGCACGGAAGATGACTTCTTCCGGGCCACCATCAATCCCACCGACCTGCCGTCGTTCGAGATGCAGTCGGTGGACATCCCGGCCGCCGTGAAGAACGCCATTGCCCAGCGCGCCGACATCGAAACCGCGCGACAGAACCTGCGCATCACCGAGCTGAACCTCGCGCTCTCCAAGAACTCCACCAAGGGCTCGCTCGGCCTGACCGCCAGCTACGCCCTGGCGGGCGTCGGCGGCCCGCTGTTTGATCGGTCGGGCCTGGGCGGCGCGGCCGTCCTGGTTGAAGATGGCGGCTACTTCGACGCGTTGCGGTCAATCGCCGGGATCGACACACCCACCTGGAACATCGGTCTCAACTTCAGCCAGCCGCTCGGTCTGTCGTCACAAAAAGCCAACCACCTGCGTTCGGAACTGTCGATGGAACAGCAGAAGACGTCGATGAAGAGGACCGAACTCGACATCGAAACGGCCGTGACCCGCGCCGGCCTGGACGTGCAGAGCACCTACAAGCAGCTGCTGGCGTCGCAGAAGTCACGTGAGGCGGCCGAGCGCACACTCAACGCCGAACTCACCCGCTTCTCGGTGGGCATGTCCACGAACTTCCAGGTCATCTCGCTTCAGAACGCGCTGACGTCGGCGCGCAACAACGAGTTGACCTCGACCATTCGCTACATCAATGCCATCGCGGAGTTTGACCGCGTGCAGCGGATTCAGTAGTCGGTTCACATGAAAAAGATCGTCGTCGTTGCATTGCTTGTTGCCGGGTCAGCCGGTGCGTGGTACTTCACGCGGTCCCAGGGGGTGGCGGGCGCCGCCGGCTCGGGGTCTGCCACGGGTGCGCCTGGCGCCACAGGCGCCGGTGGCGGCCGCGGGAGCGGCCGGCCTGCCCTGACGGTGGATACCGCGCCAGCCATCCGGCATGAGGTGACCGAGTACGTCACCGTCGTCGGCAATCTGATCGGCAATGCGACGGTGGATATCGTGCCGCGCGTGGCCGGCCGGCTCGACTCGATCACCGCGAAACTGGGTGACCGGGTCAGCCGGGGTCAGCAAATCGCGAAGATTGAGGACCGCGAACTGCAGCAGCAGGTGAAGCAGGTCGAACAGAACGTCCTGGTCAACAACGCGACGGTCACGCAGCGTGAGAGCGACCTTCAGTTGCGCAAGACGACGCTTGACCGGCAGAAGGAATTGCTGTCGCGCGGCCTGGCGACGCGCCAGACCATTGAGGATGCCGAGGCCGCGCATAACTCGGCCGTGGCTGCGGTCGAACTCGCCAAGGCCCAGTTGGGTCAGACGCAGGCGCGGCTTGACGAACTGAAGATCACGCTCTCAAACACCAACATCGTGTCCCCTGTGGATGGCTTCATTGGCCGCCGCAATCTGGACCAGGGCGCGTTCGCCGGTGCGAATACGGCGATCGTGTCGGTGGTGGACATCGCGACCGTGCGACTGATCTCCAACCTGGTCGAAAAGGACTTCAAGCGCGTGAACGCGGGCGTCACGGCGCTGATTGAAGTGGACGCGTTCCCGGGCGAGCAGTTCACCGGCACCGTCAGCCGTGTGGCACCGGTGTTCGACTCGGCCACGCGCACGGCGTCCATGGAAATTGAAGTGCCGAATCCCGGCTACCGGCTCAAGCCCGGCATGTTCGCGCGGGTGAAGCTCACGGTGGAAGTGCGCCCGGATGCGCTGACCGTGCCGCGCAACGCGGTGGTGGACAGCGAAGGGCAACGCGGCGTGTTCCTCGTAGACGGCCAATCGGCAAAATTCCAGCCGGTCACCACCGGCCTGCAGGACAACGAACGCATTGAGATCCTGTCTGGTCTCACCGAGGGCACCCGGGTGATCACAACGGGCGCGCTCGCATTGCGAAGCGGCGATCGCATTACGCCGATGAATATGCCCGGCCAGCGTGGCGGACGTTCCGGCGGCCGCACGGGCGGCGGGCCGGAAGGCAGCACTACCCCAGCGCCCGGCGCGCCTGCAGGCCGCGGGGGCGG
The DNA here is from genome assembly GCA_016716905.1 of Acidobacteriota bacterium. Lineage (NCBI taxonomy): Bacteria > Pseudomonadati > Acidobacteriota > Acidobacteriota bacterium. The sequence continues at coordinate 61,394 of JADJUS010000015.1, forward strand.
TCTGTAAGCTTCGGCGCCGACGCCCAGCATCACGGCAGGAGAACCAGCATGAGTGTGCCCCGTTTTGCGATCCATCGGCCCGTCACCATGTTCATGGTGTCGGCGACCATCGTCCTCCTGGGGTCGATTTCGCTGACGCGACTGCCCGTGGACCTCATGCCCGACGTCAGCTACCCCAGCCTGACGGTGCGGGTCGGGTACGGCGGCGTGGGTCCGCTTGAAATCGAAGAACTGATCATCCGGCCGCTCGAACAGTCGCTGGCGGCCGTGCCGGGCCTTGAGCAGATCAATGCGACCGCCTCGGAGGGCAACGGCAACATCCGCCTGAACTTCGCGTGGGGCACGGACCTCAACGAGGCGGCCGACGAAGTGCGTACGCGTGTGGATCGCGTGCGCGGACGCCTGCCCGAGGACGCGGACCCTCCCACCATCTTCAAGTTCGACTCCAACTCCCAGCCCATCGTGGGCATTGGCGTGGAAGGCGATTTCGATCGCGTGACGTTGCGTGAAATGGCCGAGATCGACCTGGTCCCCCGCCTGGAGCGCGTGGAAGGCGTGGCGTCGGTCACGGTGGACGGCGGGCTTCGCCGACAAATCCGCATCGAACTCTCCAAGGAAAAAATCACGGCGCTCGATCTGCCGGTGGACCGGGTGGTGCAGACCATCCGCACCGAGAACCAGAACGTGCCGCTCGGCGAAGTCACGGAAGGCGACACCACCTTCCTGCTGCGCAGCCAGAGCCAGTTTGAGTCGATCGACCAGATCAAGGACCTGATTGTCTTCACGCGCGGCGGCGTGCCCATCTACCTGCGCGACGTGGCCGAGGTGCGCGACACCACCGAGGACCTGCGGTCGTTCACGCGCATCAACGGCAAGCCGGGGATTCGCCTGCGCGTGACCAAGCAGTCGGGCAAAAACACCGTGGCGATTGCCGAAGAGGTGCGCGCGGAAGTGGCGCGCATCAATCGCGAAGTGCAGGGCCTGCACCTGACCGTGCTTGAAGATCAGTCGACGTTCATCGAGCAGGCGATCGCCGGCGTCCAGGAAGCGGGCATCCTCGGTGCCATTCTGGTGGTCATCGTCATCTTCTCGTTCCTGCGGAACCTGCGGTCGACGTTCATCATCTGCACGTCGATTCCCATTTCCATTGTCGGCACATTCGCGCTGCTCGACTTCTCCGGCTTCACGCTCAACACGATGACGTTCGGCGGTCTGGCGCTTGGCGTCGGCATGATCGTGGACGCGTCCATCGTGGTGCTCGAGAACACCTTCCGCCACATGGAAGAACACGGCAAGACCCGGATGCAGGCCGCGATTGACGGCAGCGAAGAGGTCTGGTCGGCCATCCTGGCGTCCACGCTCACCCACGTCGCCGTCTTCGTGCCGCTGCTCTTCCTCACGGGCGTGTCGAGCATTCTCTTCACGCAGCTCGCCATCGTGGTGATGTTCTCGCTGGGGATGTCGCTGTTTGTCGCCGTCACGATTGTGCCGGTCCTGTGCTCGCGCCTCCTCGTGCTGCCGACGCCGGTGGCCGAACGGCGCGGGGTGAGCGGCACGCTTTTCACCTTCAGCGAACGCGCGCTCGACGGCCTGGACAATACCTATCGCCGAGTCCTGCACGTCTGCCTGCAGCACCGGCCAACGGTGCTCATGGTCGCGACGGGTCTGACGGTGGCCGCCATGGTGATCCTGCCGACCATTCCCGCCGAACTGATGCCCCAGAGTGATGAGGGCGAGGTTTCGGTGAACGCGCGACTCGCGGTGGGCAGCCGGATCGAGCGGAGCGAAGCCGTCATCCTGCAACTTGAGGATCTGATCAAAACCAACGTGCCGGAGGCCGTCACGGTGGTGTCGTCAGCGGGCGGTGGCGGCGGGTTCGGCATGGGGGGCAGTGCCTCGGTCACCATCAAGCTGACGAAGAAGGACGAGCGGACGCGTTCGAGCGAGCAGATCGCCACCGACTTGCGCCGTGTGCTGGTCGGCTTGCCGGGCGTGAGCATCACGACGCGCGCGTCGGGCGGTAACCAGTCGCTCAACCGTGTGCTCGGCGACCTCAACTCGTCGAGCCGGCTTGCCGTGGAAATTCGCGGATTCTCGCTCGAGGAGTCCAACGCGGTCTCGCAGGATGTGCTCGCGTTGCTCCAGACCACGGAAGGCGTGGCGAGTCCGCAGATTGGACGCCAGGAGGGCCGGCCCGAACTCGCGATTCGCGTCGATCGTCCCAAAGCCGCGCTGCTGGGTCTCTCGGTGACCAACGTCGCCAACGCCATCCGCACCAACATGGCCGGCACCCAGGCGGCAGTCTTCCGTGAGCGCGGCAAGGAATTCCCCATCATTGTGCGGCTTCGCCCCGAGGACCGGGAACGGGCCGAATCCGTCAGCGATGTGCTCATCAGCACGCCCACCGGCCAGGTGCTGCCGGCCAAGAACCTGCTGGCCGTGGACACCCAGCGCGGTCCCACCCAGATTGAACGCAAGAACCAGGAGCGCATTGCGAGGGTGAATGCCGAGCTCGACGCGGGCGTGGCCATCGGCGATGCCGTCAAGGCGGTCAGGGCCCGGATCCCGGAGCTGAATATCCCCCAGGGTTTCACGGTGGGGTTTGGCGCCGAGGTCGAGGCCCAGGGCACGGCCTTCCAGCAGCTGCAGATTCTGCTCCTGCTGGCGGTTCTGCTGGTTTACGCCGTCATGGCGTCGCAGTACGAATCCCTCAAGGATCCGTTCATTGTCATGTTCTCGGTGCCGGTGGCGCTCATCGGCATTGTGGCTGCGTTGAAACTGACGTCAACATCCTTCAGTCTGCAGGCGTATATCGGGGTAATCATGCTCGCCGGCATCGTCGTCAGCAACGCGATTCTCCTGGTGGATTACACCAACATCCTGCGCAAGCGAGACGGCAAATCGTTGCGCGACGCGGTGGAAGAGGCCGGGCGCACCCGTCTGCGGCCCATCCTGATGACGACATTAACGACCACGCTCGGTCTGGTGCCCATGGCGCTGGCGCTGGGTGAAGGCGGCGAATTGCAGGCGCCGCTGGCGCGCGTGGTAATCGGCGGCCTCACCGCCTCGACACTGGTGACCCTGGTCCTGGTGCCGACGGTGTACACGCTGTTTGAAGAAGGTTTTGCTGGCTTGCGCCGAGGGGCGGCGCATTCGACTCCTGAACAGGCCTAAACGACTATGAAGAAGCTGATCAGTCTCGTTATTCTCCTGGCGCTCGGTGGCGGCGGGTATTACTACTACCAGAGCAAGAAGACGCCGGAGATTCCCGAGTTCATGAAGGGCGCGATCTCCCAGGGCGAGATCGTGGAGGAAGTGAGCGCCACCGGCACGCTGCAGGCCAAGCGATCGGTGGGCGTCGGCTCCTTCGTCTCCGGTCGTGTTGAAGAAGTCCTCGTGGACTTCAACGACATCGTCAGGAAGGGTCAGGTGCTCGCCCGAATCGACACTTCCCTGCTCGAAACGCAGGTCGAGATCCAGAAGGCCAACATTTCCCGCCAGGAAGTGGAGCTCGCCAGCCAGCGCGTGCAACTCGCAGACGCCAAGCGCACCCTGGAACGGCAGCGCGAATTGCTGGAGAAAAAGCTCGCGACGCAGCAGGCGTTTGAAGCGGCGGACCTGACGGTCAAGAGCCGCGAAGCGCAGATTGCGTCAGCCGAAAAGTCGATGGTGTCAGCCCAGTTCAACCTGGATACCGCCAACACCAACCTCGGTTACGCGACGATTACCTCGCCTGTTGATGGCGTCATCGTCGACAAGAAAGTTGACCCGGGTATCACGGTGCAGTCGTCGCAGACAGTCGCGACCCTCTTCACCATTGCCGAAGACCTGACGTTGCTCAAGCTTGAAGGCGGCGTGGACGAGGCCGAAATCGGCAAGGTGCGCCAGGGCATGACGGTGCGGTTCACCGTGGATGCGTACCAGGGCCAGACGTTCACGGGCGAAATCATCATGGTGCGCCTGAACCCGACGATTCAGCAGAACGTCGTCACCTACACGACCGTCGCTGATGTCAGGAACAACGACCTGCGCCTCAAGCCCGGCATGACGGCCTCGATGCGAATCGAAGTCTCGCGGCGCGACAACGTGTTGCGCATCCCGAACGCCGCGCTGCGGTTCCGTCCGAGCAACGACATGTATACGGCCCTCAAGCAGGAACCGCCGACGCCGGCCGGCCGAGGCGGCGGCGGTCGCGGCGCCAACGGCGCCACGACACCTGGCGCCACGACACCCGGAGCCGCACCAGCGGCGGCACCGGCGACGACGCCTGCTGCGACGGCACCTGCGGCCCGCGGGAACGCCACGGGCGCGCCCCAGGCGGCTGCCGCCAATCCCTTCCAGGGTGGCGATCGTGGAGGCCGCACCGGTGGTGAACGCACTGGTGGCGACCGTTCGGGTGGCGGTGGCGGACGAGGCGGCGGCATGAACGCCAACTTCACACCCGAGCAGATGAAACAGATTGAAGCGATTCGGGCGCTCCCACGCGACCAGCAGATGGCGGCCTACGCCAAGGCCGGGATCAACTTCGGCGGCGGTGGCCGCGGCGGCGGTCGCGGTGGTGGCGGCGGTCGCGGCGGCAACAACGGGCAGAACGCGCCGGTCGTCCCTCTGGCACAACGCAGCTCAGGCTCCATTGACGAACTCTTTCCGCCAATCGTGCGCACACCGACCCGCGGACAAGTCTATGTGCTCGAGCCTGCGACACCGGCGAACCCGTTCGGCACGCTGAAGCGGCTCGACATCATGCAGGGCATTACGAACGGCACCTTCACGGAACTGGTGAGCGGTCCTCCTGAGCTCGCGGTCGGCACGGAACTGGTGCAGAACATCACGATGCCGTGGCTCGCGGCCCGTACGACAACGGGAACAACACAGGGCAATCCGTTCTCTGGTCAGCAGCCCGGCCGTGGTGGCATGCCCACCGGCCAGCCCGGTGGCGGCGGCGGTGGCCGCGGCGGCGGTGGTGGACGGTAATGACAGTTATTTCCGTCAAAGATCTCACGCGCGTGTACCACATGGGTGACCATGAGGTACGCGCCCTGCGGGGGGTGTCGCTCGACATCGAGCCGGGCGAGTTCGTGTCGGTAACCGGGCCTTCGGGCTCCGGCAAGTCCACCTTCATGCACATCATCGGCGCGCTCGACAAACCCTCGAGCGGTGCCTACATCCTTGACGGCAAGGATGTGTCGAAGCTGTCCAAGGACGAGCTCGCCGGCGTGCGCAATCAGAAGATTGGCTTCGTCTTCCAGGGCTTCAACCTGCTGACGCGCACCACGGCCCTCGACAACGTCGAACTGCCACTGCTCTACAACGGCAAGAGCGGCCTCAGAGCGGCTGAACGCCACAAGCGCGCCATGGCGTCGCTTGAGATCGTCGGCTTGGGTGAGCGCTTTCACCACATGCCCAACCAGCTCTCGGGCGGGCAACAGCAGCGCGTGGCCATCGCCCGCGCGCTCATCAACGAGCCATCCATTCTGCTGGCCGACGAGCCGACCGGCAACCTCGACACGCGCACCAGCATTGAGGTGATGGGCATCTTCCAGAGACTTAACAAAGAACGCGGGATCACCGTCATCGTCATCACGCACGAAATGGACATCGCCGAATACGGCACCCGGCTCATTCGCTTCCGCGACGGGCGTGTGGTGGCCGACCAGGCGATTCCGCATCGGCGCAATGCGGCTGATGAACTGGCGGCCCTGCCGCCGCCCGAGCCGGATCTGATACCGCCGCCTGCCGAAGCGGCACATAAGTAAGGAAATACGACATGTCAATTCTGATGGTTTTCCGGATCGCGCTGAAGGCGCTCGGCCGCAACAAGCTGCGCACAGCGCTGACCATGCTCGGCATGATCATCGGTGTCGGTGCGGTCATCACGATGGTGGCGCTCGGCAAAGGCGCCCAGACCACCATTGAAGAGCAGGTCAAAGCCACCGGCACGAACATGATTACCATCTCGCCGGGCAACTTCAGCAGTGGCGGCGTGCGCATGGGCGAAGGCAGCGGCGAGATGACGGCCAGGCACGCAGACGCCATTCGCCTGCTGCCCGAAATTCAGTGGGTGGCTGAAGGCGTCAGTACGCGACAGCAGCTCATCACGGGTAGCCAGAACTCGAACACCTCGGTACAGGGCACCAACGTGGATTGGCCGCTCATCAAGTCGTGGCCGATGAAGTACGGTCAGTTTTTCACTGAGCAGGACGTGCAGGCCGCGGCCAAAGTGCTTGTACTGGGCTCGAACGTCGCCGACCTGCTCTTTCCAGAGCAGGACCCTACGGGTCAGAACCTTCGTGTGCGTAACCACGTGTTCAAGGTCATCGGCGTCTTCACATCCAAAGGCGCGTCGTCGGGCGGTCAGAACCAGGACGACCAGGTCTTCATGCCCTTCACCACCGTGCAGAAGAAGATCCAGGGTAACCAGCGGCTGAACAACATCACGGTGTCGTCGTTCAGCGCCGACGGCATCGCTCAGGCCGCCGAATCGGTTCGGGTGGCGATGCGAGTACTGAACGACATCGGCCCCGGCCAGGAAGATGACTTTCGCGTGCAGACCCTTGAAGACATGGTGGCGTTCCGCACGCAGGCGACGAGCACCCTCACCTCCCTGCTCGCCGGCATCGCGGCCGTGTCGCTGATGGTTGGCGGCATTGGCATCATGAACATCATGCTGGTGTCAGTCACGGAACGCACACGCGAGATTGGCCTGCGAATGGCGATCGGCGCTCGGGGCAGCGATGTGCTGCTGCAATTTCTCGTGGAGGCGATTGTCATCTCGATTGTCGGCGGCGCGCTCGGTATTGCGATGGGCTACGGCATTGCCGAGTTCGTCAAGTGGTACCAGAACTGGCCGGCGGTGGTGCCGATTGACGCCGTGTTGACCGCCGTCGGGTTTGCAGGTTTTGTCGGAGTCTTCTTCGGCTTCTACCCGGCGCGCAAAGCGGCCGGACTCGACCCGATTGAAGCGCTCCGGTTTGAGTAACACAAGATCGGCGGCGACAAGACAGTCGCCCCGTATTAGGCAGGGAGTATTTCTTATGCGACGTGTAGCAGCAACGCTTGGTATGGCAGCGGTCGTCATGATGACGGCCAGTGTCTTCGCCCAGGCCCCGAACTTCGCGGGCAAGTGGACGAGAGACGCAGAGAAGATGGCGGCGATGGCACCGGCGGGCGCTCCCGCGGGCGGCGGCGGTGGTCGTGGCGGCGGCATGGGTGGTGGCGACATCACGATCACCCAGGACGCGAAGACCCTGGTCGTTTCCCGCATGGTGCAGGAAGCCGAGATGAAGACCACGTACAACCTGGACGGCACGCCCAGCAAGAACATGACGATGGGTCGCGGCGGCCAGACGGAAGTCACGTCGACGGCGAAGTGGGACGGCGCGAAGCTCGTGATCACGTCGGACAACGGTCAGACGATCACCTACGCCATGGACGGCGCGTGGATGACGCAGACGACGTTGGCGCCCGGCCGTGACGGTGGCCCCGGAACGCCCCGCACGACGTACTACAAGAAAGCAATGTAGTCAGTTAGGAACTTAGGAAGTTGGGAGGTGGGGATCTGATTCCCCGCTTCCCAGCTTCTTTTTTTGTACTTCCCCAGTTCCCCAGTTCACCAGATCTCCGCCAGTGGCTTTGTAACAAACTGGCGCTCCAGATACCTCGGATGTGGGACGGTGAGCTCAGGGGTGTCTATCACCGCGTCCCCATACAAAATGAGATCGAGGTCGAGGGTGCGTGAGGCCCGGAGGGACGGGCGCGTGCGGCCGCGCTCGCGCTCGATGGCCAGCAGGGTCTGCAGCAGGGCGATGGGGCTGAGGGTGGTGAAACCGGCGACCACCGCGTTGAGGTAGTCGGGCTGGGGGCCGTCCACGCCTTCAGGGGCGGTTTCGTGGATGGACGAGACGCGGACGTCCGTTAGGATTGTGCGCAGCCGGCTGATGGCGAACTGGAGATGAGCGCGGCGATCGCCCAGGTTGCTGCCGAGCGCGATGGCGACCCGGGTCACTCGATCCAGCGGATCCCCATCACACCGTTGCCGGTGCCGGCGCCGGCCATGCGCGTCCCCAACACCTTCTGGTTGCCCTGCGCGATCTGCGCAAAGAACCGGCGATGCTCCAGCGTTTCGCCGAGGATGACGTTGACCATCTTGGCGTGTCGGATGTTCGATATGCCGTCCACACGCGCTCGCCACTTCGTCACCAGTGCGTCAGCCGCACGCGCGTCTTCATCAGCCAGGCCGGCGAACGCGTCGGATTTCTTCGACTTGCCGGGCGAGGGCAAGTCCAGCGCCGGCACCTGATCGGGCGTGCCGCCGAGTTCGGCAATGGCCGTCTCGAGCCACGACAGATGCACGTCCTCGCGGTTGATCGCGTACTGGTAGGTGTTGTTGAAATCGTAGTGGTCCACGTGGCGAGCCACAGCCACATGCCGCTCACGCAACGTGAGTTTGTCGCGGTGCAGTTCCTTCAACGTGCCCAGGAGATCGGTCGAGGGTGTCGTCATGACTCACTCTGTTTTTGTTTGCACGCGATACACACGCGCGTCCACGGAATGGCTTCCAGGCGGGCGGGGGCGATCGGGTCGCCACAGTCACGGCAGACCCCGTAGACGCCCTTCTCGATCCGCTCCAGCGCTTCTTCAGTGGCCTGCAGGATCTTGGCGTCGGTCTGCTTGAGCTTCAGCTGAATGTGCACTTCGTTGGTGCCGTTGGCCTGGTCGGCCAGGTCACCGTGGCGGCTGTTCACATCCACCGAGGCGGGAAGGGCCCGGGTTCCGGTTGAAGCCGACAAAATGTCTCCGCGCCGCTTCAGCAGAGTCTCTTTGAGCCGGGTCGTGAGAGTTTCATCAAGTACGCGTTCAGGCATTAAACACCCTGTGGCCACTGGGGCCCTTTCTGAATCCCCTGATTATATCCCTGTCGCGGCTAGCCCTGCCGCAGGACTCCGAGCGGCTTGCGGATGATGATGTCGATGCTGGCGAGCAGGCCCACGCCGGCCACCACCAGGGCGGTCGCCCCTACCCCGCCACCCAGGGTCCACCAGTCGGGGCGCCATTCGATTTCAAACAGATGGGTGGCCACACCCCAGGACAGCGCAAGTGCGCCGGCAGCGCCAAGTGCGCCGGCCAGGGCCCCAAGCACGCCATATTCAATGATGACCATCGCCGCGAGGCGGCGCGAGCTGGCGCCCAGCGTGCGGTAGATCGCCGCGTCGTAGACCCGCTGGAACTTGGCCATGGCCACCGCGCCCACGAGGACGAGAATTCCGCTCACCACCGTCACCGCGCCGACGACGGTGATGGCGACGGTGGCGTTGTCCACCACTTCCCTTACGGAAGCCAGAACGGTGCCGACGTCGATGACCGACACGTTTGGAAAGGCACGCACCACGTCGCGCTGGAGCGTGCCGCGCACGTCGGCGCCAGGGTTGACCTGGAGGAACCCCACGAACGTATGGGGCGCGCGTTCGATGACCGGCCCGGGCCTGAACACGAAGATGAACCCGCCGTTCTGGGTCTCATCCCACGACACCTTGCGGACATTGGTCACCCGCGCCTCCACCACCCGTCCGGCGATATCAATCCGGAGGCGGTCACCGATGCCGATGGCGTGTTCGTCCACCAGGCGTTGCTCGATGGAGACTTCGAGGGGACCACTGGTGTCGGTCGAGGGCCCCTGCCACCAATCGCCTGCCACCAGCCGCTCATTGTCGGCCAGGTCCATGCGATACGTGATGCCGTACTCACGCGCGAGTTCGCCCTCGCGCCGTACATCTTCGGCAGTGGCGAGCTTGGTGCGCGCTCCGTCAACGCCGACCACTCTCCCCCGCAGCAGTGGCAGGAGCGGCGGGTCAGAGGCCTGGGCCGCCCCCGGTGCGATCTTCAGAAATGGCCGGACCAGTGCGCGCACGCCGTCCACCTGATCACGCTGGATGTCAAAGAGCACCAGGTCGGGGGCGTTGTCGCCCACCGCCAGGTTGAACTCCTCCTGCAGGTTTGACTGAAGGGCGCGCACGCCGAGGATGAGAAAGCAGCCCAGGCCGACGGCCGTCAGGATGACCCGTGTCTGGTTGCCTGGACGGCCCAGACTCACCACCGCGTGGCGCAAGGCGAACCGCCTGGACCGCGTCAGTGGCGCGACCACTCGAATCAGCACCCATGCGGCTCCGGCCAGCACGCCGGCAACAGCCAGGAGGCCGACGGACACGTAGAGGCCCGCCGCGATCGAGCCGGCTTGCCAGACGGCCACCGCCACCAGGGCCGCGCCGATGAGAACAGTGGCGGATACGCTGCGCCAACCCCGGCGCCGCGCGTTGGGCGCGGAATCCGCACGCAGCAGCATGAGCGGCTTGACGTCCCGAATCTCGAGCAAGGGGACCAGCGCAAACAGCAGCGAGACAAGCACCCCCACCGACATGCCCTGGAGTGCGGCGGACCACGTCACACCAACCGACTCAACGCCCGCAAGGGTCACAACAGATGCCGGTATCGCGGCGATGCCTGCGGCCGCAATCCCAACGCCCAGAAGGCTGCCGGCGCCGGCAAGGCCCATCACCTGGACGACGTAGGTGGCCAGGACGGTGTTGGAACTTGCGCCCACACACTTGAGCACCGCGACACTGCGAATCTTCTGCTGGATGAAGACACGCGTCACGCTCCACACACCGATGCCGCCGAGCACAACCATCGAGAAGCCGACGAGGCTCAGATAGTTTTCCGCCAGTGTGAGATTCCGGCCCAGCCGATCTTCGACGGTGCGCCACGATCGCACCGACACCAGGCTGCGCCTGAAGTCGCGGCGCAAATCGTCGGTCAGGCCATCCACCTCGTCGCCCTGCACGCGCGCATACCACTGGTAGGAGGCGCGGCTGCCAAACGTCAGGATGGACGTTTGCCGCAGTTCGGCCAGATCGATGTAGACGCGAGGCCCAAACGCAAACCCGTTGCGCCCCTGCACTCGATCGCGAACCACGACATCGCGAATGGTGAACGGTTGCCTGTCGAGGGTAATGGTGTCGCCCACCGCGACGCCCATCTGCACAAGCAACTCGGGCTGCACCACAAGACCGCGGCCCTGCAGGAGCGACGCAGACCATGGCCTTCCGCTCTGCAGTTCGAGCGTGCCGTAGTACGGAAACCCGGCTTCGATTGCACGCAGTTCGATCAGTTGCGCCCGGCCTTCGGTGGACGCCATGGTGGCGGTCTCCACCACCTCCATGCGCTCGAGCACCCGAGGTTCGGCCAGGTACGCCGCAAGCCGTGGCGTCACTTCTTCAGGCCAGGGCCGGCCAGACAACACCACCAGGTCGGCGCCGACCAGGTCACGCGCCTCGCGCGTCAGCGTTTCTCGCACCTCCTGGATGACGCTGCGCAACGCCACAATCGCAGCCACGCCGATCGCCACACACAGGAAGAAGAACAGCAGGCGCGTCCACGACGAACGGAACTCACGCCAGGCCATCCGCAGCACAAACGTCACACGCGCTCCGTTCGCGACACCACACGGCCGTCCCTGAGCGCGATCACTTCATCGGCCACCAGCGCCAGTTCAGGATCGTGGGTCACAAGCACCAGCGTGCGGCCGTGGTCGCGATTGACGTGCATCAGCAGATCAATCACCTGCCGGCCGGTGGCGCTATCGAGGTTGCCCGTCGGCTCGTCGGCCAGCAGGATGGGCGGATCGTTGGCGAGGGCACGCGCAATCGCCACGCGCTGCTGCTCTCCGCCAGACAGTTGCGACGGATAGTGATGTCCCCGGCCGGTGAGCCCGACATCGGCGAGCAGTGCGGCGGCGCGAGCTCGGGCGTCGGAGACGCCGGCCAGTTCCATCGGCACAAGGACGTTCTCAAGGGCCGTGAGCGAGGGCAGCAAGTGGAAGAACTGGAACACGATCCCGATCTTTTCGCCGCGAAGCCGCGCGAGCGCCTCTTCGCCGAGACGCGTGATATTCACGCCGTCGATCGATACAGCACCGGTGGTGGGCGTGTCGAGGCCGGCGAGCAGGCCCAGGAGTGTGGACTTGCCGCTGCCGGATGGCCCGGTGATTGCCACCGTGCGACCCTGCTCGATCCGGAATGACGAGGGATGCAGAATGGTGAGCGGCCCGGCACCGCTCGTCACGGTGCGCGAGACCTCCGACAGTTCGATCATGAACGGCCCAGCATGTCATCGGCCAGAGGCTGCAGAAGCGGATAGATCAAGTCCGCCATCATGCGCTGGCCCACGGCCGTTGGATGAATCCCATCTTCCTGATTGAGTTCGGGCACTCCCGCAACGCCCTGCAACAGGAAGGGCAAAAACGTGACCTGGTACTTAACGGCCAGGTCTTGATAGATCGCTCGAAACTCGGCGCGAAACTGGATGCCCATATTGGAGGGCGCTTCCATCCCGGCCAACAGCACGCGCACGCCTTTTTTGTGCGCCGCTTCAATAATCTGCGACAGGTTCTGCCGGGTCTGCGTGGGAGACTGCCCTCGCATCGCATCATTCGCGCCCAGCGCCACGACGAGGATCTTCACGGTTGGCTCAAGCACCCACTCGAGGCGGCGCAGGCCGGACGCCGTCGTATCGCCGCTGATGCCGGCGTTGACCACATCGATGCGGGTGTAACCGTCGGCATTAAATTTGTCCTGCAGCAATGACGGAAACGCTTCGGCCTGGAGCAGGCCAAACCCGGCCGTCAGGCTATCGCCGAGGACGGCAATCTGCAGGCGCGGCGGTTCGGCGCCGGTCGCGGCCGCCTGCTCGGCCTCGGTCAACACGGTGGGCTCTTTTAACTGCCGGCCGCACGCAGCCTCGCGCACAGAGCAGCCGACCGCCAACAGCAGCAAAACCCCGGAACCCAGGAAAGAAACGCGTGATCGTGTCATGGTTCGCTCTTTCCAGTTATTGTATGCCGTGCATCCTTGGAACCCCTGATGGCGCGCGGTTGGGAGAGCAAGTCTGTCGAATCTCAACAGGACGATCGCGACGCTGCTGCGGCGGCGGCCAAACGCGGCCCGGTGACTCCTGAAGAGGCCGCCCGACGCGCCCGCCGGCAAACCCTGGAGGCGGCACTGGCCCGGGCCCGCGCCGACCGCCTCACGGCCGTGCATCCATCACATCAACAGATGCTGGACCACGCCATCGCCGCCCTGACCGACCAACTGCAACAGGATCACTCATGAGTTTCCGGCGCGCCCTCGGCCCGTTCGACGCAACGATGATCGTCATCGGCGGCATCATCGGGTCTGGCATCTTCATCAACCCGTACCTCGTCGCCCGCCAGCTCGACTCCACCGGCCTCGTCCTGCTCGCCTGGGTCGCCGGCGGCGCCATCGCACTCGCGGGCGCATTTGCTTACGCGGAACTTGGACAACGCCTCCCACGCGCGGGCGGTCAGTACGTGTACCTCAGCGAAGCGTGGCACCCGCTCGTGGGTTTTCTCTACGGCTGGGCTCTGCTCTTCATGATTGAAACCGGTGCCATGGCGGCCGTCGCCATCACCTTCGCGCAGTACGCGTCGCGCATGACTGGAGGCACAGGGGCCGACCCACAACTCATCGCCGTCGCAGCCATCGTCGTCCTCTCAGTGATCAATTACGTCGGCGTCAAACCGGGCAGCCAGGTGCTGAACGTCTTTGTGATCCTGAAGGTGGCGGCGATTGGCGCGCTGATCCTGTTTGCGTGGAGTGGGCCGGCTGCACCTGGATGGATGACCGCCGTGCGCATCGACGACACACCCTCAACAGCCCTGACGTTTGGCGTCGCCTTGATTCCAATCCTGTTCGCCTACGGCGGGTGGCAGAACGCGAACTACGTGGCTGAAGAAATGCGCGACCCTCGACGTGACCTGCCCAAGAGCCTCATCCTCGGCACGTTTGTGGTGGTGGCGGTGTACCTGCTGGCGAACGTGGCATATGTGCGCACACTCGGCCTCGACGGTTTGGCGGCCACCGAAACGCCGGCGGCAGAAGCCGCAGGCCGATGGTTTGGATCACTGGGAGAGCGACTCATCGCCGGTGCGATTGCGATCTCCACGTTCGGCTTCCTCAACCTGGCGATCCTCGCTCCCACGCGCGTGTATTTTGCGATGGCGCGCGATGGAGTCTTTGTGCCCGCGCTGGCCCGCCTGCATCCCCGCTTTCAGACACCCGCATGGGCCATCGTTGTGCAGTCGGCCTGGGCCATCGTGCTCACGCTGACCGGCACCTACGGCGACCTGCTCAACACCGTGGTGTTCGCGGATTGGATCTTCTTCGGTCTCACCGTCGCGGGCCTGCTGATCCTGCGCAGCCGCCAGCCAAATACCGATGGATTCCGCACGCCGTGGTATCCGTGGCTGCCCGGAGCATTTGTCGTGGTTGCGCTCGTGGTGGTCTACAGCGTCGTCTCCACTGACCCGTGGCGCTCGGCGGCCGGCGCGGCGCTCCTCTTGTTGGGCGTGCCGGTCTATTATCTATTCAGGCGACAGTCACGACATGCTCAATGAACCTCTGGCGCCGTACATGCTCTGGGCGAAGACCCGTGAGCCGGCCGAGATCGATCTGGCCGGCAGCAACCTCCTGCCGTGCTCGATTGAAGATCTCCCTGGCGCCGCCGAAGCCCTTGAGCTGAGCGCAAGCAACGACAACGGTTATGCCCCGCTCGTCGAGGCCATCGCCGCACACAAACAGGTACCGGTCAACCGCATCATGACGGGTGGCGGATGTTCGGGCGTCAACTTCATGGCGATTGCCGCGCTCGTGGGCGCGGGTGACGACGTGCTCGTTGAGCAGCCCGGCTACGACCCGCTGGTTGGCGCGTGTCAACTCATGGGCGCCCGGGTCAGGCGTTTCGCGCGACCGTTCAGTAGAGGATTCAGAATCGACCTGCAGGCGCTTGAAGCGGCGGTCACCCCCGCCACCCGTCTCATCATCGTCAGCTCACCGCACAACCCCTCGGGCGTTTCGCTCGATGCCGAAATTCTCCGGGGCCTCGTGGCGATCGCTGAACGTGCCCGGGCTCACGTGCTGGTGGATGAGGTCTACCTCGACGCGGTCAACCTCGCTGCAGGTGATGACGCGCTGAATCCGTCGGCGTCGGAGCTTGAGGGGCCGGTGATTGTCACCGCCAGCCTGACCAAGTCCTTCGGCCTCGCCGGCCTCAGATGCGGATGGGCCGTCGCCCCGCCAGAGATCGTCACGCGCATGCACCGCGTACGCGATCTGGTTGATGTCATCGGGAGCGTCCCTTCCGAGCGGTTGTCGGCGTTTGCGTTCAGCCAGATGCCCGCGCTCAAGGCTCGCACGCGACAATTGCTGACGGCGAACCTGACGATCGCCCGCAAGTTCATGGCGGCTCACCCGCAGCTCTCGGCCACGGAAAAGCCCCGCGCCAACGTCACGTTTCCGAGACTGGCCGGCGTGCCCGATACGAGTACGTTTGTGGATAGCCTTGCAGCGACGGCAGGTGTTGCAGTGGCCGCAGGCCGGTACTTCGATGCACCCGAACACATCCGGATCAGCCTGGCTGGCCGGACCGATCGCCTGGCTGAAGGGCTTAGTCGCCTGAGCCAGGCACTTGATTCCTTCTGAGGTCACTACATGAATCGACGTTCCGTCCTCTCGATCGCGCTTGGCACTCTCGTGTTCTGCGGCGCTGCCGCAGTGAATTCTGAACAAGCTTCTTCGCCGGTTCGCCGCGACCAGTTGCTGGCCGACCTGAAGACGCTGTCGGCTGATGACATGGAGGGCCGCCTGGTGGGCTCACCCGGCGGCGCCAAGGCGCGTGCCTTTGTCATCGAGCGGTTCAAGGCGGCGGGCCTCAAGCCCTTCGGCGCCTCGTTTGAGTCTCCATTCACCTTCACGGGCGGCCGCGGCGCCGCTGCGGCCGAGCGCCAGGGCATCAACGTGCTGGGCCTCGTCACCGGCACGCGCGAACCCAACCGCTACATCGTCATCTCCGCGCACTACGACCACATCGGGGTTCGCAACGGGGTCACCTTCAATGGCGCCGACGACAACGCGTCCGGGACGGCCGCCCTCTTTGCCCTGGCGGAGTACTTCGTGAAGAACCCGCCGGCACACTCCCTGATCTTCGCGGCGTTTGATGCGGAAGAAAGTGGCCTGCGCGGCGCCCGGGCGTTTGTGGCAAAGCCGCCCGTGGACGCGGCGTCGCTCATCATCAACCTGAACATGGACATGATCGGCCGCGACGCCAACAACCTCCTCTACGTTGTGGGAACGACTTCGCAGCCATCGCTCAAGCCGGTCATTGAACGTGTGGCCGCGTCGGCCACCGTGAAGCTGACCATGGGTCATGACGACCCGGCGAAGAAGGACATCGAAGACTGGACGAATTCGTCCGACCACGCGCCGTTCTGCCAGGCGAAGATCCCCTGCCTCTACTTCGGCGTTGAGGACTTCGAGAACCACCACAAGGCCACCGACAAATACGACACGATGACCTACGACTTCTACGTTCGCGTCGTCGAGACGATGATCGCGGTGACCAGGGCGTTCGACGCCGCACCGCCGCCACGGTAGGGTCCAGAGTCCAGAGTCCAGCGTCCAGGGTCCGCGATGACGTTTGAATCTAGCGCGTTGTGGAATGTGGTGGTGGCGGTGCTGGGCGGCCTGGCCGTGGGGCTGGAGCGCGAGTGGAGCGGCCACGCTTCTGGCCACAACGCCCGGTTCGCGGGACTTCGCACGTTCACCATGATGGGTCTCATCGCGGGCTTAAGCGGCGTGTGGTGGACGTCCGGCATGCAGGGCCCTGCGATTGTTGTCCTCGCTGGCACCGCCGGCATCATCGTGATGGCGTATGTGGTGGGCAGCCGCCACGACGTGGAAGCCACCACTGAAATTGCGGCGTTCGTGGTCCTGGCGGCCGGCGTGATGGCGGGCGTCGGACAAATCTCGTTCGCCTCCGGGACCATCGCCATCACGGTTCTGCTGCTCGCTGAAAAATCGCGCCTGCACGGCATGGCCACGCGGCTCGGTGAAACCGAGATGCTGGCGGCCGCGCGATTTGCCGTCATGGCGACCGTCGTGTTGCCGGTACTGCCGCGTGAGATTGGCCCCTGGGGTCCCCTCGGCCTCGTGTATCCGCGCCAGCTCTGGATGCTGGTGCTGTTTTTTTCAGGTCTCAGTTTCGTTGGCTTCCTGGCGCGCCGGGCGTTCGGCGAACATCGGGGCTACGCCATCGCGGGTGTTCTGGGTGGCCTGGTGTCGTCCACCTCGGTCACGCTGACCTTCTCGCGCCTGAGCCGGGAGCATCCGGATGATGAGCGGGCGCTCGCATCAGGCGTACTCGGCGCCAACGTGGTGTTGTTTCCGCGTGTACTGCTGGCGAGCTTCGTCCTGGCTCCCGCCCTGACGGCTGCCCTCTGGCCGGCATTCGTCGCTCCCGTGCTTATTGGCCTCGTGCTGTTCTTTCTCGGCGTGCGGGATGCCGGTGCGGCGACGCGCGCGACCGGTCCAAGAAACCCACTGGAGATCGTGGCGGCTCTGCAGATGGCCGCCATTTTTCAGGTGGTGCTATTTGGTGTGGCGCTGGCGGAGGCGAGGTTTGGCAACGCGGGGCTGTACGCGTCTGCCGCTGTCCTGGGATTGTCCGACGTGGATGCGCTGACCGTGTCCATGGCCCAACGCGCTGCCGCAGATACGCCCGCTGCGGTAGCGGCCGGAGCGCTCACGCTGGGCGTACTCGCGAATACCCTGGTCAAGATGACGATCGCCCTGGTGATTGGCCGGGGCCGATACCGTGTGCGCACGGGCGCCGGCCTCGGACTGCTTGCCGCAGCGCTGGGCGCCTGGTTGGCGGTAGGCCGGGCGTGGTTGGCGCTGTAGAGCATCGAACGTAGCTCGGGCTGCTCCTCAAGCCCGAGTGCCGCCTCGGCCTTGAAGAACAGGCCGAGCTACGTTTCTGCGCCCTCCTACGTTTCCCCGCGCTACTTCCCGTCAGCCGTCTTGAACACCTTGGTCGCCATCGCGACCATGCCCGCCACGTCGGCCACGTTGGCCGGCAGGATGAGCGTGGTGCTCTTCTGCGCCAGGTTCCCGAACTGCTCCACGTACTGCTGGGCCACTCGCAACTGCGTGGCTTCGATGCCGCCGGGCTGACGAATAGTCTCGGCCACCAGGCGAATGCCTTCGGCTGTGGCCGTGGCGACGGCCATGATCGCGGCCGCCTGGCCTTCCGCCTCGTTGATCTGCTGCTGACGGCTGGCTTCCGACGCCTTGATGACCTGCTGCTTCTCGCCTTCGGCGGTGTTGATCGCCGCGTCGCGCTGACCTTCCGAGGTCAGAATCACCGCGCGCTTCTCACGCTCGGCACGCATCTGCTTTTCCATCGCCGCCAGCACGTCATGCGGAGGTGTGATGTTCTTGATTTCGTACCGCAGCACCTTGACGCCCCAGGCTTCCGAGGCCTTGTCGAGTTCGGTCACCAGCGCGGCATTGATGTTCATGCGCTCTTCAAACGAGCGATCGAGATCGATCTTGCCGATCTCACTTCGCAACATGGTCTGCGCCAGTTGCGTGATCGCGAAGCCGAAGTCGGAGATCCCGTACGACGCCCGCTCGGGATTCAGCACCTTCAGGTACAGGATTCCGTCCACGCCGACCTGCACGTTGTCGCGTGTGATACACACCTGCGCCGGAATATCGATCGCCACTTCCTTCAGCGAGTGGCGATACCTGATGACGTCCAGAAACGGGATCAGGATGTGGAATCCGGCCGACAGAATGCCGTGGAACCGGCCGAGGCGTTCGACGACAAACGCGCTCTGTTGCGGCACCACCACCGCCGTCTTGGCGATGACAATGATGACGAGCAGGGCAAGGACACCGAGAACGATTGTGCTTTCCATTACGAGTGGGCTCCTTCTGGTTCAATCTCGAGCATCAAGCCGTCGACACGCACGACGCGGCACCGCATGCCACGGGGCAGGGTGGACAACGTCGTGTTTCTCGCCGACCATGCCGCGCCGCGCACCTCGACCTTCCCGATCTCCCCGGCGCCGATCGGCGCTTCCACGTGGCCGATCTCGCCCACGAGGGCGTCCACCTCCGGCCGTTGAGGGTCGCGCTGGATCGCCTTGAGCAACCTCGCCCGGAACAAGACCAACGAGATGATCGACAACACCGAGAACATCAGTAACTGGGTCCACACGGGGCCGGCCAGGCCGAAGCCGGCAAGCGCACCCACGATGATCGCGCTCACACCAAAGAAGATCACAAAGAACCCGCCGGGCGTGGCGAGTTCAACCAGGACCAGCAGAAGTCCGATTACGAGCCAATGCCACCACAGTAGTTCCATAGGAATACTCCGGGGAGATCATACTCGGGAAAGGCGGGCGCCCACGACCGGCCCCAGGGCAAACGCCAGAACGACAGCGAACGCGAACCAGGTGGGCTGCGGAAAAAACACCAGGCCAATCACGCCCAGAATCATCTGAAAGGCGCCGACGGCGGCGGCGTGAGCCAGCGGTTTTGACGGCGCGAGCCGCGCGGCGACATACCCACCGGCGAGGGGCCCGAGGAAACACGCGGCCACGACCACCGCCAACGACTCAGTCGGCCGGACTGTACCGAGCGCCGCTGCCCCCTGTGCGGTGTTGGGCTCGATGCCCATCAGCATCTGCAGCAGCGCCTGGCCAATCTGCTCCGCCAGCGAGAGCACCACGACCCCGACCACGATCCCCGCAACGACGGCAATGAGCGACTTCATTACGCGTTATTCTATGCTTTGGCGACAAAAGAGCTTTTTCACCATGAAGGTCCATGAAGATCCATGGAGGCTTACTGGACCCGTTGGGTAAGCGCGAGTTTGGGTGCCGCCTTCGGCGGCACGCGAGATCGGAGGGAAGGCACAAACGAACGCAGGCATAGGACCTCTGAGGTCGTTTCGTGAGGTCAGTGTTAAACGACCTCAGAGGTCTTTCGGCTGCGTTCGTTTGTGCCTTCCCTCCGATCTCGCGGCCCCGGCGTAGCCGGGCCCCCAAACTCGCCCTTCATGGAGCTTCATGTGCTTCATGGTGAATGCCCTGACAAGCGCTTTCGGGCCGGGGTGGCGAAACTGGCAGACGCACAGGACTTAAAATCCTGAGTGCCGCAAGGCACGTGTGGGTTCGATTCCCACCCCCGGCACTTTCCTTTCAATGAGTTACAGCGTCGTCGTTCGATGCCTCGATCGGCTCGCTCGCATCGTTTGTGCGAACGATGTGCGAATCCGCCGGATCTTCTCGCCGCGGTTCGGCGCGCCCTTCCATTCTCCCCAGGGCATTCTCAAGTCGAACGGGCGAACTTGCCAAGTAGGTGGACGTCGTCGAGATGTTCGAGTGCCCCAGGAAGTCGCGCACGTCGTGCAAGCCCGCCGATGACTCAAGCAGTCGACAGGCGAACTCCCGCCGCAGGTCGTTCGCGTGAAGGTCGATGATGCCGGCGGCAGCGCACGTGGCGTTCCAGGCGGCGCGGATGCTCTTCACCGGCTCGCCCACTTCGTTGCCGAACACGTACGCCGCGGCTGGCAACTGCGCTCCGTCCGGGCCCGTCTGGCGCATCTCCAGCACCGCGCGCAGCTTCGAGCCGACAGGTATCACGCGGCCGCGGCTGGTCTTTGTGCGCGCCGCAGCCAGGTCCAGCGCAATCGGGGCGCCGTCGGCGTCGCGGCGAATGTCCGACCAGCGTAACCCGCGCAGTTCACCGGGCCGGCACCCGGTCGAGAGAGCGGCCAGGATGAGCGCGCGCATGTGCGGGCTCGCGTTTGCCAGCAGCCGATCCTCTTCGCCGGGCTGAAGGCGACGCTGGCGTGCCGACTCGGCTTTCGATTCGAGCTTCACGACGGTGACCCCGTTCAGCTTGAACGGTGACGCCGTCAAGTACCCTTGCTGAATCGCCCACGAGAAGAGATGCCGCAAACGCGCCAGGAGGCGATTGAGGCCGACTTCCCCACCCTTGACCCCCGGACGCCGGATGCCGGCCTTCCTCCCAGCCACGCGCCCGGCCAGGACGTCTGCGAAGCCTTTGCGCCGGTCTGCCCTGACGGCCTCGACGTCGGCGCGGGTGATGGCCGCGATGGGCTTGTGACGCAACTGGACCCGGGCGCCGTTGGCCCCCGGGACCTCCGCCCGGAGCAGCATCTGCAAATGGACGTTGAACATCTCGGCCGCGCTCGCGCGCCTGGTCGGCACGTTCACGTACTCGTTCTCGTACCGCCGCACCACGTCGCCGAAGGTCAGGTCGTCCGCGGGCAACTCGGCGCCGCCGAAGGTCCCCGCTCGGATGGCGCTGCGCAGTCGATCCCGCATGGCCATGGCTTCGGCCTTCGTCGCCGGCGGCCGGACGCCCTCCCGTCTGGCGATGGTGTCGAGAGAGTGGCGATGTTCCTTTCCACCGAAGTGGAAGTTGAAGTGCCAGGGGTGAATACACTTCGGCCACTTGCGCCGCGCACAATCACAACGCTTGCTGATGCCGTCGTTGGTTCGCTTCGGCATGGCCTATGCCTCCCCTTTCAGCGCGTTCAGCCCGTGGCGATCGAGGTGCGCCACTTCGCTGAGATCGAGGGTCGCGAACACAGGACCGCCATCACCGACTTGCCGTGGTGCAGGGCCAGGTGGCAACCCCTCATGGGCTTGCGGCCGGCACGCGCATCCGGTCGCAGCCCAAGCATCTGAGAGTCGCGACCGATCGTCTTGACGGGAGCGGTGACGTCGGCCTCCAGGTTCCGCCGCGGCGCGCGGATCATGGGCACGGTGGCTGTGATCGTCCCGGCTCAGTGGATGAGGGCGTGGTGGGTAGCTGTCGGTACTTGCTTTCATACGGGCCTCCGAAGGATGAAGGCCGGCTGGCTGCTACGATGTTTGCAGCCTGTCGGCACGGGTTAACGACGTGCGGTCGGGTCAGGGCCGCTTGCGCGCGCCAACGCGCTTGCGGTCCGCTTTTGTGACCCCTCGCGATTCCACCCAGGCCGACAACGCGCGTCGGACCTGCTCGGAAACCGGCACCCCGTCTCGCTCCTTGATGGCCTTCAGTCCATCGAGGACATCGGCATCAATTCGGAAGGCGGTTTGCTTCTTCGCACTAGGGCTCACGTCGCAGACTGTATAACACCCGTAGTACACTTGTCGATGGTCTGGACATTCGCCCCTCCACCGCGATTCGCGATGCCTCGACATGGCCCGGGCGCTGTGGCGCGTCGCGACCGACGCTCCGACACGCTGGATTGAGGGTGGTATCCGAAACCGGATGGGAGCCTCGGCCATGATCCCGGACTACGACGTCGGTGTGGCCAATGTGGCGCGCCACCGCGCATACCCGGTGTTGATCTACACACGGGTTCGCACATACGGTTCAGCCCGCCGTAATTCACCGGAGATCGTCGCAGTGACACTTGACGGTTGCTCAAGTACGGTGGCGAACTGGCGGCGTTGACCGTGTCGTGTCCGGTCCGGATTACGGGCTCTGAAGAGCCCTTGTAATCCTCCGGACTGGGTTGGACTGGACGTCGGACGGGTTCAGGATCGGCGAATTTCCTGAACATTATTGATGGACTCAATTCCGTCCCAGCCTGGACCGCCGTTGGACTGCACTTCGGACCGGATTGGATCGTCATGGGAGCCGAGCGGCAGACCATGTGCTGCCTTTCTGTTTCACCAACCCAAGCGCCTCCATCGATTTCAAGGCGCCGAAGACGGTTGAGCGAGCGACGCGGCCGTGGAGGTTGTCCGAGATTTCCTTGCCTGATGCACTCCCGACCATCCGCAGTTCCGCGAGCACCTGTCGGGTCTTGGTGCTCAACTCGGTCTCGCTGCCCGCGGCGCTGACGTTCACTGCGTCGTCCAGCACCACGCTCGAATGCTCGGGAATGAGTCGCAGTCGAAAGACTCGGGGCGGTGGGCATTCGGCGTCGCGCATTTTGTCTGTTTTCAGCACCCGCTCCTCACCCTGGTCTTCCAGGAAGGCCAACGTGTCAACACCCGCGCGGAGGGCGGTCGACCCCCGCTCGGAGCCGCCGCTCTTGTTCATGTGATGCACGATCACGACGGCCGCATTGCCGACGCCCTTGCTGATGCGCGCGCAGCCGTTGAGCGCCGTTCCGACGGCGGACGCGCTGTTTTCGTCCAGGCCGCCGAGCGCACGCGCTAGGGTGTCGATAATCACCACGTCAGCCCGCGTTGCGACTGTGATGACATCCCGGACCGATTTGTCATCGCCCAGCAGCAGGGACTCAACAACAACCAGGTTCTCCAAGTGCTTGTGGGTCAAGTCGAACGCACTGCACGCGGCGCGGAGGCGTCCGCGCAGACCTCCATTGCCGTCCAGCGCGCACACGACCACGCGGCGCCCGGCCTTCAGAAGTTCCGCCGTCATCCGAATCACCAAGAGGGTTTTTCCGGCCGCAGGCTGGCCGACTATCGCTGAAATTGAGCCAGGTACCAGCATCGGCCACGAAGGGTCGAGGGTAAGCACGTCGTGGGACAGCACGAGGTCGAGCCCGGTTCGTGCAGTAAGCCTGGGCGGGGACCCGGTTTCGCTCAACCTGACCAGTAACCGCTCACGCGCTTCACCAGGCCCAAGGGTGCGGACCTCGTCGATCGCCTTGACGTACGCCGCTTCGTCGGTCCGCGCCGTCCAGTGGTGCATGACCACCTTCGCGTAGGCCGCGACGTTCGCCAGTTTGGGGATGCCGTCCGTAAGCATTGACAGGTAAGCAAACCCACCGACCTCCTCAAGGTCGTCGCCCAGACTGCGCTTCAGGATGATGGGGTCGATCGTCTCGCCCTGTGCGGACAGCGTAAGAATATGCCGGAAGATGAGTCGGTGAGCTACGCGAAAGAAGTGAACCGGTTGCAGACCAAGGCTGGTGATCTCGCTGAGTCGCGACGGTGCCACGAGCAGTGCTCCGAGGACGGCTCGTTCTGCATCAAGGTCATGCGGCGATACATCCGAAGGTCGTTCGGGAAACACCCTATTCGCAGGTGCAGTGGACCGATGTAGTTGACGGGGCGGTGCGTCACACTGTGTTGTTGGTGACACTTCTATTCACCTCGGGAACTGCGGCCGTTCTCGGCCGGGACAGGTGTTGCGGCTTTCTGGGTGTGACCGTCCCCGGTGCGGTCAACAACCATGGGCACGGCGGCGGCCTCGATCCACGCGTCGACGTCGCACGGCTTGAGTCGCCACAGTTTCTTGCCAGCGCCGACCTTAAAGGCACGCAAGTCTCCGAGCCGTATTGCGCGCGCCAGCGTGCGCTCTGAGAGTTGCACCCGGGCGGCGGCCTGGGCCCGCGTCAGCCAGGCGACATCAAGCATGGTCTACTACCTGAGCAGCAGGCTCGAACACCAAACAAACGGCGCGCGCCCGGAGGGCGTCAACGGGGCACTTGAGGGCCGAGGCGAGGCGCGAGTATTCATCCACGCTGAGATCGCGGCCGTGCTCCGCGTGATGCAGTTTGGCGATACTGACCTGGGAAGCCGCGGACAAGCCGCGAAGAGACAGCTTATTTGAGCGACGGTAGTACTCGATTGGTGTCATCACGCTCGGCCTCCGGATGACCGGGTGCCCAGAACGCGAAAAGGGGCACCGGTCTCAACGGGACAACGCCAAGCGCCCGACCATCGGGAACCCAGTGCCGCTCCGTGTTAACTCGCCCCCAAAACTCTTCTGCGAAGAGCCGATGACTACATTTTGGCACGTTCGTGAAACGTTGTGAACTCATCTGGTTCGCCGCCTTCGCGCACCCGCCAGCGACGCTCGGTCAAGCTCGACGCTGGGGTCTCACGCCGACATTGGAATGACACGGGCACGCACATGGCATCCCTGGCAATGCGGGCGCAGTGTCCCTCACCGCCTGCTACACCCGAACGAAGACCACTGCCCTATCCACACCGACCGCCGCCGGCTCCGACAAGATGGGCTGCTTGGGGCGCCGACGTGACGACCGCCCGCGCCGGCATACGACGTTGGTCGAGGGCGGCGGAGGCTCCGTCGAGGGTGGGACCAGGGTGATAAGCGGCGCCATTGCGTATCACCGGGCCTAAAATCCGCTGGTGGTCCCCCCCAGTGGCCGCAAGGATGGCCGACCCCACCCCCACCTTCACATCGCGACGATTAGCGGGGACGATTTTTCACGAAACCACTAACCGCCGCGGATCTGGAACTAGTCCCGCTACCTCGCCCGCGAAGCAAAACCGATGATGATCGCGGCCCCTGCGACCGAGAGCGCGGCCCCAACCCAGTCGGTCCACGTCGGCCGCTGCCGTTCGACTGCCCAGAGCCAGAAAAGGGACGCGGCGATGTAGACGCCGCCGTACGCGGCGTAGGCGCGGCCAGCGAACGCGGCGTCCACCCTCGTGAGGGCCAACGCGAACCCGATCAGGCTGCACACGCCGAGGACTGCCAGCCACGGAGTCGCCGAACCGCGCATCCAGAGCCAGAACGCGAAGCACCCGCCGATCTCCAGCAGGGCTGCGACGGCGAACCACGCCAGGTTGCCGGTCACGTGAACAGGCCGTCCAGCAATGCTCGCGTTCCAGGCGGGCCTGAGATACCAAGCTCGATCCTGCCGCCTTCGGCGAAATGCGGTCAGTGTGAATTGAAGGAACGGGCAGCAATGTCGCTCCAGCGTCGATACAGACCGCAATGGCGGTGACGATACCGAGGTCCCCGGCAGAGAATCCGATTCGATAGCCGTCGTCTGTCGGGACAGAATCTGTCGCCCGACCCGCGAGTCCCGGCAGCAGGGTGGCCTTGCGGTCCCGCAGTTGATCGGGCGTGAGCAGGCAGGCGACTGGGACGGTCATCGCTACCGGGCGTAGTGGACTTCGCAGCCATGCGGAATGCTGGTGGGCGTGGCCACGGTCTTGCCCGCGAGCAGGGCCGTCAACGCCGCGTCCACGTAGTTCTGCGCGCCGACCAGTGACGACGCCTCTGGTTTCGGCTGGTCGTCTATTGCGCCGTTGTACGCCACTTTGCCGCTCGGGTCGATGATGACCATGTGCAGCGCCGTCGTCACTCCGTACGCTTTGCCGACCTTCCCCGACGTGTCGAGCAGCATCGGCGGTTGCGCTTTCAGGCTTGCCGCGTAGGCGCAGGAATCCTCTGGCGTCAGGTAGCTGTGAAAGCCCTCGGCGGACGAGTTGATGAGCAGCCACACCACGCCGCGTGCCATCCACTCGGCTTGGCGCTTCTGCATGGCCCCACCCTTGTAGTGCTTCGAGACGTGCGGGCAGCCCTTCTCGTGCCACTCAAGGACAACATACTTGCCCTGGAACTCCGCGAGCGATCGTGTGCCGCCGCGATCATCAGCCACGGAAAGGCGGGGCCAGTGATCCCACAGGTGCGACCGGGGTGCGCTGCGGCGCCAGGAGCAGAGACAGAAGCAGTACGACGGCCATGACGGCGATTATGGCACCGTCAGGCCTCGCACGGCCTATTGCAAATTCAGACGGAACTTGCTCGGAGCAGCCTGAGGGCGTTGAAGATAACGAGTAGCGACACGCCCATGTCTGCCGCGATGGCGGCCCAAAGAGAGGCCGCACCGGCGAACGTCAGTACAGCAAAGATGGCTTTGACGGCCAGCGACAGCCCAATGTTTTGGCGGATGATTCGCAGCGTGCGCCTTGAGTGCGTGATGAGCCAGGGCAACTTCGACAAGTCGTCCGACATCAGCGCGACGTCGGCGGTCTCAATTGCCGCGTCGCTGCCGGCGACGCCCATCGCGACGCCGAGCGTGGCGCGGGCCATGGCAGGCGCGTCGTTCACGCCGTCGCCCACCATGGCGACCGAGCCGTACTGATTCACAAGATCCTCCACCGCCGAGACTTTGTCGGCCGGGAGCAATTCCGCCCTCACCTCTGTGACGCCGGTTTGCGCCGCGATTGCGTTCGCTGTCGCCTGATTGTCGCCGGTGAGCATCACGACGTGTTCGATACCCGCGTCTCGCAGCGCCGCAATGATGGCCCTTGCCTCTGGCCGAACCGCATCGGCGATTGCGATCAGACCGCAGACGTGAGTCGCATCGCCTACGACCACGACCGACCGGCCGGCGCCAGACATGGCCTCAAGCCGCGAATGGATTTCTGGCGTCTCCTGACCGCGTTCTTCGAGATACCGGTGCGACCCCACCCAATACTCAACTCCGTCAAGCCGGCCTGTGGCGCCCTTGCCTTGTAGGATGCTGAAGTCTTCAACGAGGAACGGTTGGACACCGCGCGCCTTCGCGAAGGCCAGGATGGCTTTCGCCAAGGGGTGTTCGCTATGAGATTCAGGCCGGCGGCTCGCTGCAAAAGTTCCGTCTCTGTGTGGCCACTGAGCGCGACAACTTCCTGTAACCTCTGGCTGACCACGCGTCAAGGGTGCCGGTCTTGTCGAGAGCGATGGCGCGAAGCCGAGCGGGGACCTCAAGATACGCCCCGCCTTTGACGAGCACCCCGTTTCTTGCCGCCGCCGCCAGTCCCGCTACCACGCTCACTGGCGTCGAAATCACCGAGCGCGCAGGGGCAGCCGATGACGAGGAAGACCAACGCTCGGTAGAGCCACTCCGGCCACGCGCCGCCGAACGCGACAGGCGGAACGACCAGCACAAGGACCGCGATGCCGAATACCGCCGGCGTATAGACACGCGCGAACCGTTCGACCCATTGTTCGGAAGGCGCTCGGCGGCTCGATGCAGCACCGACCATGCTGATGATGTGGGCGAGCGTGCTGTCATTCGCCCCGCTTGGTCGTCTCAGTTCGAGCGCGCCGTCACCGTTAATCGTCCCAGCGAATACCGTCGCGCCTGCGCTCTTCGGCACCGGCACACTCTCACCGGTGATAGGAGCTTGGTTCACATCGCTCGTGCCGCGGACCACGAGGCCGTCGAGCGGAATCTTCTCGCCCGGTTTCACCAGCAGCAGAGACCCGACAGCAACGACGTCGGGGGAGACTTCATTCGGAACGCCGTTTGTGAGCAGCCTGGCCATCGGCGGCGCAAGCTCCATGAGGGCCTCAATCGCGCGGCGCGCGGCCAACGCTCCACGCCTCAAGAGCGAGCGAAACGCCGAAGAGGAACGAGACCGTCGCGGCCTCGAACCACTCGCCGATGGCAACCGCACCGATCACGGCCACGGTCATCAACAGGTTCATGTCCGGCCGGAGGCGCCGAACAGCGTACCCAGGCCTTTGGCGCCACAAACCAACTGCCGGCAAGAATCGCGGCTCCGTAGAGGATTTGGACCAGTAGCGGCACGTCGTGGGACAGACCCAGGCCCTCAGACCCCAACGCCTGTTCGACATTGCCGGCCATAGCTACATGCGTCAGGAACCCGCCCACGAGCAGCAGACCGCTGGCCGCAGAGAGAGTCGTACGGCCGCGCCGTTCCCAGAAGGTCGATTCGGCGGCGACGGCACCCCGCTCCTGCCACGGTTCGGCGCGCATCCCCGTGCTAGCCACTGCCCGCGTTATCGCGGCTTCGGCTGGCCCGTGCGGCCTCGTCGTCACGATCATCTTGGCGTTGAGGATGTCGAAAGCGAGGCGGTCCTCGCCTCCGACCAACGGCCCGACGACCTGCTTGAGCACCGCCACTTCTTCGGCGCAGTCCATGCCATGGACCTTGAATGCCAAGACATCGTCAGGGCGCGTCATTGGTTTGCCTCAGCGTGGCCAACTCGTTCGGCGGGAGCCCGACGTTCGACCCATTCGTGAACCCGCATGTAGAAGGCCGGAAGCACGAGGGCGTGAACAGGGTGGACGTCACCAGACTTCCCGTCATGCCGACCGCGAGCGGCCTTTCGATCTCTGTGCCGTGCAGCCTGAGGATGAGGAGGGGCAGCAGCCCTAGGATCGCGGTGGAGGCGGTCATCAATTTTGGTCTGACTCGGCCAATGCTCGCCTCCCGAATTGCGTCGAGGAGTCCGCGACCCTCGGTACGCAGGCCACGGGTCTGCGTGACGAGCACCAGGCTGTTCTGCACCGCGATCCCGAAGAGGCCGATGAGTCCCACGAGCGACGAGACGTTCCACGTCTCGCCAGCAATGAGCAGCGCGATGATGCCGCCGACGAAGGCTACCGGCACCGTGCAGAGAATCAGCAGGGCTTCGATGGTCGGAGTCAAGCGCAAGATTGAGCAGCACGAACACACCAAAGAGCGCGGCGCCGATGGCGAGCACCAGGGCTCTGGAGGCGCGCTCCTGGTTCTCGACCCGCCCGGCGAGATTGAAGAAGTAGCCCGCTGGCAGGTTGAGGTCTGCCGTCAGTCGCTGGCGCACTTCCGCTGCGGCGCTGCCGAGGTCGCGGCCAGTGACCGAGGCTTCCACCGCGATGCGGCGTGTCCCCGCTTCGCGGCGAATGGCGGCCGGTCCGAACGCCTGCGTAATATCCGCCAGTTCGCCCAGGGGAATCTTGGTGCCGTCATGCCCGTCGATGAGCAACGTGCGGATGGCTTCGAGGCTGTTACGGCGGTCGTCTCGCAGGCGCACGACGAGATCAAATCGACGTTGACCGATCCAGATTTCCGACGCTTCCTCGCCGACCAGGCCAATCCGAACAGCGCGAATGACGTCACCCGGGGCCAGTCCCCACTCTGGCAGTGGCCTCCCCGATTGACCGCGATCTGTAACTGAGGCAATCCCGTCAGTTCCTCGCTGCGCAGATCTTCGATGCCCTCGACGCCCTCAATCAGTCCCTCAGCCCGTTCGGCCAGTTCCACGAGTTCATCAAGATCGGGGCCGAAGATTCGCACCGAGAGATCAGCCGGCGTACGCCCAGACCTTCATCAATCCGCATACCCAGCGGCGTGGTGAACAGGATGGCTACGCCGGGGACGTGTTCAGACGTTCCCGCATGTCTTCTTCGATCACCCCGAGATCACGCTGCCGATCGGGCTTGAGCGCCACGAGGACGTCGGAGACCGTGTGCGGCATCGGATCTTCGGTTCGCTCTGCCCGCCCGGTCCGCCTGACGACGTCTTCCACCTCGGGCACTTCGCGGAGGATGTCTTCGACGCGATGATTGAGACGGTCGACCTCTTCGAGCGAGGCCTCGGGGGGGAGGACCGTCTGCAACAGGAACGCGCCTTCGTCAAGCTCGGGCATGAAGTCGCTGCCAATGCGCAGGCCCATCACGACAACCGGAACGCTGACGAGCAGCGTGACCAGGGCTACGCCCGGGCCGTCGGAGGCAGCGGTCGAGCATCGGCGCATACCAGCGTTTGATCGCCCGAAGCAGCGCGACCGTCTTCGTGATCGCCGGACCGCGGTGGTCGCAGGAACGCGCCCGCGGCGGTAGGCACGAGGGTCACCGCCAGCAACAGCGCGGCCGCCATCGCCGCGATCACGGCTGCGGCAAGCGGTTGATACATCCGTCCTTCGATACCGGCCATTCCAAACAGCGGCAGGAAGACGACGATGACGATGAGCGTCGCAAAGATGATGGGTCGGGCGACTTCTACAGCGGCGCCAACGGCCCTCTCCCTTGCCTCCCTACGGTTGGCGGCACCGGTGAGCCGATGAAGGATGTTCTCGACCATGATGATCGCGGCATCGACCAACAGGCCGACCGCAATCGCGAGTCCCCCGAGCGTCATCGTATTGAGGCCCACGTTCAGTGGCTGGAGCAAAAAGGCCGGAGAGCGCAATCGACAGCAGGAATTGTCAGCGTCACCAGCAAGGCCGCCCTGACATTGCCCAACAACAGAAGAATCACGAGGACGACGAACACGCCGCCCAGAAGGACCGCGCGCCCGACGCCGCCCAGCGCGGAACTGACCAGAACGGACTGGTCGTACCGATGCGCAACTGGACGCCGGCGGGCAGAGCGCGCCGGATTTCTTCGACCGCGCCGCGAATGGCGGACGCCACCCGGACCGTGTCGGCGCCGAACTGCTTGGTGACGCGCGCGCTGACCACTTCGCCACGAAGTCTGTGGGCCACGCCCCGCCGAACTGCCGGGCCTTCACGGACGTCTGCTACATCGCCAAGAAACCCACGCCGAGCACTGCCAACAGCCGGTTCTTGACCTCGAACTCAGCGAGATCTCGAAGCGCCATCAGGTCAGCGGCACCCGGCTCCGCCTCAAGCGTGAACTCGAAAATCTCGTTCAAGCGGCCGGTCAAACTGGAAATGAGTGGAGGTTCGGTGCCGGGCGGCAGCCGCCCGCTGGCCTGAGCGACTCGTTCGGCGACGAACTGCCGCGATCGATAGTAATCAGCGTTGGGCTCGAACTCGACAGTCACTTGGGCGACGCCCAACTGCGAATTCAAGCGGATTCTGCGCACGTCCGGCAATCCGGCCAACTCTACTTCGAGGGGAATGGCGATAGCCGTCTCCAACTCCTCGGCGCCCATCGACGCGTTCTGCGCGATGACGTTGAACACCGGTGCCGAAAGGTCGGGGAAGACGTCGCGGCGCAGATCCTGGAGCCAAAGAGCGCCGATGCCCGCGCCCGCCAGCACAAGCAGCGAGGTCAGGAGGGGCGAGTGCGACGACGAGCGGATGATTTTGGTGATCATGGCGCTTCGTGATCCCCATGCCCGCCGGCACCCTTCTCCGCCTGGGCCTTCAGAAGGAACGCACCGTTCACCACGATTTTCTCGCCGGCCTGGAGACCGGAGAGCACTTCGACTTCGCCACCGAGATCGCGGCCGCGGCCAAGCGTGCGGATCTCAAATGTGCTCGCGTCTTTCGGCAAGAACACGCACCACTCGCCCTTGACGCGTTGCACGGCGGCGACGGGAACGGTCACGACCCGCTGCGTCGCGGTGCCCACCGGCACTGCAACCGAGGCTGACATGCCAGGCCGTAAGACACCGGTCTGATTCGTCACCACAATGCGAATGGGGACGGTACGTGACTCCTTGGAGACCTCGCCGCCAATGAGTGACACCGTGCACGAAACTCCCGGCCCGGTAGCGCCGAGAACGTGACACGCGTTTTGCGCCTTTCGCGATCCGGACGGCATCGCGCTCGAAGGCGATGCGCCTCCAGCCAGAGGGTCGTGAGATTGGCGATCGAAACGCCGGCGTCGCTGGGTCGACCATTTGGCCTCGCGTGATGCCGCGCTCAATCACCGTGCCCGCCACCGGCGACCGGAGCGAGAATGTTCCCGAGTCGCCCTCAGCGCCTTGCCCAGGAACGACCCCAAGAGGCGTCAACTCCGCGGCCGCTGCTCGAACTCCGGCGCGGGCCTCAGCCGCCAGCGGCCTCTGCCTCCTGCACTTCGCGAAACGGCACGATGCGTTCCGCCGCAAGCTCCTCTTGCGGGCCAAGGCGCGATCGGCCAGACCCACACGCGCTTCGGCTGACGCGTGCGCCGCGCGCCACTCCCCAAGGTCCGGACTCTGGAGTTCGACGAGCACCTGGCCTTCACGCACGACATCTCCCGGCGCGGCGAGCAGCCGCACGGCGCGCGCTGGCACCGGCACGCCCACTTCAGCGTAGGTTCGTTCGTCCACGG